>JAYTGI010000236.1:0-1600 GCA_043733605.1 Demequina sp.
GTTACTTCGCCCATTGGCATGCGAAAGAATCCAACGCAGCCCGGTATGAAGCAGCATCAAGGAGTTGATATCGCCATGCCCGTTGGGACAACGGTGCGGGCAACCGTGTCGGGGAAGGTGGTCAGGGCAAGATGGGAGAGCAAGAGTGATCCCAAGAAGGGTTTCGGTGAATACGTCAAGATCGACACCGGAGATGGGCGCGCAGTGACGCTCGGTCACCTCAGCGAAATAGCGGTCAAGGAAGGTCAGCGAGTGAATGCGGGTGATGTCATCGGCAAGTCCGGCAATACTGGCCGGACCTCTGGCCCGCATTTGCATCTGGAAGAGCGCGTGAACGGTAAGCCCGTCGATCCGCTCGGCAAGAAATAGCACCTCCTCTTCAACCTCTACCTCGGTGATCCGATGCCGGACTGGAAGGGAATCGTTGGGAAGAGCTTCACGGCCCAGGACTTCGTCACGTATGTGGCCGGTCTCTCCTTCCCACTATGGCGCCCGCAGTTCGTCGTCGTGCACAACACTGGTGATCCGACCCTCGCGAAATGGAAGACCCTCCCCGGGACCCGCTGGATGAAGGGACTCGAACGGTACTATCGCGACGAGCAGAAGTGGTCCGCGGGCCCCCATCTGTTCGTGGCCGATGACTTGATCTGGGTCTTCACCGCGCTCGATACGCCAGGCGTGCATGCGCCGTCATGGAATAGCGTGGCGTGGGGCGTGGAAATCGTGGGTGACTACGACCACGAGCCCTTCTCGGACGCCAGCCGGACGAATGCGTTGAGCGCGCTCACCACACTCCACGCAGCACTCGGTCTCGATCCCGGCAACCTGAAATTCCACAAGCAGGACCCGAAGACGACACACAAGAACTGTCCAGGCGTTCACGTCAAGAAGGCGGCCTTGGTGAAGGACCTTCGGAGTCGCCTCGTTCTCGAGAGCGCGGGCGAACACGGAGCCGACCGTGGAATTACCCCCGCGTAGCAACTCATGGTTTCTACTTCTCCTTTGGTGAGGCACATCATGCTGAGAGCGTGGCTTTCTGTGGCATTGCTGTTCGCGACGTCATCCCTCGCGGCGCAATCGCGGATCGTGATGAAGAACTCCTTCATCGAGACGTACAAGAATCGTGTCACGATCACGGCGAACTACACCGTCGACAAGGCGCACAAGGGCCCGAATCCCGCAGCCAAGGATGCCGATCTGCACATTGCCGGCCGTGCACCCGAGATCGGCCTGCCGACGGTGGCCGAGATCATGAACGCCCGGGAAGACAAGGATGCGATGGACAAGATTCACGAGGTCGAAGGAACCGGTACCCCGGTTGCGATCGCGGGCGCGTGGCGGTTATGGCCGGAGCACGGTGGAGCGGATGATCAGGTCCAGGGCGCGCCCCTGAAGGCATTCGACACGACGAATCCTGACCACGTCTTCGAGATCCACCCAATCACCCGCGTCGGGACGTTCGAAACGTCGTCGTCGATCAAGTGGATCGAGGGCTACTCGCCCAAGGACGCTGCGCGCGCATTTGAAGCCTTCGAGAACCACCGGTGCCAATTGAGCTACAACGCCAAATCGAAGACGACGACAATCACGACGGCGATGA
>JAYTGI010000237.1:0-12454 GCA_043733605.1 Demequina sp.
CCCTCAGCGGGTCGGGGCCTTGGCCCAGTCGGGAACCGTGCCCGCCGCAGGGACGCTCGCCACTGCAGGCTCCGGCCCGGCCGCACCTGCATTCGTCGAGAAGGTGCGCTGAGGTCGGGTAGCCAACAATGCCTCGGCCTGGGCCTCTTCGAGCGGACGCGGCATCTGAATGCGGGCCACCTTGCCGTTCGCGGCCCACAGGCCACGCCCTGGGGTGAACTCCGAGCGGTCGACGCGCGGAAACGGCGTCTTGAGCACACCCTCACCGTCGGCGGTCTCAGGCCGCAGCACCATGCCGCGGCGGCCTGCCTTGAGTTCCGCCTTGAGACCCGAATAGCCACCCAGATCCTGCGGGTCGACCTCCGCCACCACAAGCAGCCCGTCCATGCGGGCCTGCCGCAATAGTTCTTGAAGCACGGCCTCAGTGGGCGAATCGGAGAAGTCCGTCGCCGATTCGATGAACAGCGCCACAGGAGGCCCACCCGCCGCGGCCCGCGCAATCGCCGAGTCGATGCCAGCGATGTCGTTCGCGTCCAGCCCCGAGACGTCCCAGCCGGGCCACCGCGACAGGGGCGTCCTACGCGCACCCAGGAAGAATAATGCGACGTCATTGCGCCACCGAACGAGCGACTGCGCGAGAGCGAGCATCGCGGTCGACTTGCCTGTTTCTGCGCCACCCGCAATAAGCACGCTCCCCGTCGGCTCGAGGGGGTGCGCGGCGAGCGCGAAATCCGAAAGTGCCAGCACCGGCTGATTGGCGACGGACTCGGGTAGTGACGCTAATGAGTAGTCCGAGGGCAGCGCCTGGATGGGTGGCGCTGGCGGGCGCCGTGCCGCGGGCATGAGGCCTGCGATGGAAATCAGCGCCTCTTTGAGATCGCGCGCATTCGTGAAGCCCTGCCACACCCCCACCTGGCATTCGAGCTTGCCGATAGCGCCGCGTCCCACCGGGGACTCGGGGCTTAGCATATCGCGCGGGACACCCAAGACGGAGTAGCCGTCGTTGTCCGCCATGCGCAGCACCAGCTTCTTTTGGATGGTGGCCGCGAGGGAGTTGCTGATGGTCGCGGCGCGGTCGGCAGTGAGCACCACGTGCACGCCCACCGAGCGGCCCTCCTGCATCGCGCGAGCGAGCGACGCATAGGCCTCCGCCCGCCCTGGGATCCCCTCATATTCGGCACGGAACGAAGGGAAATTGTCGATCAGGACAAGAACCCTGGGCTCGAGTGGCTGGCCGGCCGCAACCCGATAGTCGAGAAGCGACTCGGCGCCCACCGCGCCGAAGGCCGCCGAGCGCTCATCGATCAGAGTGCTGATCATCCGCGCGAGGCGCATGACCCTCTCGGAATCGTCCCCGCTCACGACCGACCCCACGTGCGGCATGGCTTCGAGCATCGCCAAGCCGGTGCCGCCGGAGTCGATCACATAGACGTGAACCGAGCCGTCCTCGACGCAGCCCGCCGAGATCGCGAGCGAGCGCAACAGTCCGGTGCGTCCCGAACCTCCCGCGCCGAACACGGCCATGTTTTGGTCCACCTCCGGCTCGAACAAGAGCGGCGCCTGCTCTTGGTGCTGCGGAATGTCGATGAGACCCATGGGAATGTGGCGGTCGTCGCCTCCCACCACGGTCGCCAGGTCGAAGACCTCCGGAAGGTCGTCGAGCCACGGCCTGCGTGGGGCGGGGATTGATGCCGCCTCGGACGCGGCCTTCATCGTCGCCACCAGTCGCTGCTGATCCGTGGGCTTGTCGCCGCCTCGCACGGGGCCCTGTTCGGCCTCCTCTTCGCGCTCCCAGCGCTGAGGTGGCGCAAAGCCAAGGGAGGAGATCTCGGGCTCGCCCGACACGGTCTCGTCAAAGGAGTGACCGCCCGAATAGGCCGCTTGGAACAGCGTGATGCGCCCGGGCCCAGATTTCACGGCGCCGCGCCCGCGCTGCTCCGGCGGGAACTGCGCGGCGAGCTTGGTGCCCACCACGTCCATCGAATCGGATTCGTCGGCCATGCGCAGGGCGATCCGCAGGTTGGTGTTAGCGCGCAGGTTGTCCTTGATGACACCCGCGGGACGTTGCGTCGCCATGATGAGGTGGATGCCGAGCGAGCGGCCGCGCTGGGCGATGTCGACGACACCATCAACAAAGTCGGGCACCTCGTTTGCGAGCGCCGCAAACTCGTCGATCACGAGCACAAGCGCGGGAGGACATTCCGGGTCGCCACGCTTCTCGAGTTCCAGGATGTCCTTGGCTCCCTTCGCGTTGAACAGGTGCTCGCGGTAGTGAAGCTCCGCGCGCAGGCTCACGAGGGCCCGCCGCACGAGGTGCGGGCTCAGGTCCGTGACCAGGCCCACCGAGTGGGGAAGTGTCACGCAATCGGCAAACGCTGAGCCACCCTTGTAGTCCACGAACAGGAAGGTGACGCGCTGCGGGCTGTACTCGGCCGCCATGCCAAGCACCCACGCCTGCAAAAACTCCGACTTGCCGGAACCCGTGGTCCCGCCCACGAGGGCGTGCGGGCCCTCGGTACGCAGGTCCACGTGGAGGGCCCCTGTCGCTGCCTGGCCCACGAGCGCACGCAGTTTGGGCGCATAGCCCCGCGGGGCGCCGCCGCCTTGAGGCATCGAGCCGTTTTGTTGCCAACGGTCGACCACGGCCGACGCCTCGGATGCGGCGGGCCTGCCCAAAAGGTCCACCAAGGGGACGATGCGCGGCAGGTCAGCGTTTTCCTCGTCCACGGCGCCCGCGTCGATCACCCTCGCGAGCGCGAGCGAGTAATCACGCAGCTGCCGGCCAGTGAATCCCTCGACCTGCATCGGCGTGATTGTCGAGCCGAGCCGCACAAAGTGAACCGTAGCCGTGGCGCTTGGATCAAACTCGACGACCGTGCGGCACGCTGCCGGAAGTCCCGCCACCGTGGTGGAAAGCCACACGGGGTAAATACCCGAGCCGACCGCGCGCTCCGTGAGCGCGATCAGCCTGGCCTTGTCGACAGGAGCGTCGTCCGTGATCACGACTATCACGGCGGGAAGCGGAGCGGAATGAGACAGCGGGGCGCCGCCCTTGTCCCCTACGCGTCCACCCGATTTCACAGCCGACTGGTCCTCGGCGAGCGCGCCAAGCGACGGCGGGCGCTCGCGCGAACCGGTGCGCGCCGACACCATCTCCTCGAGTTGAGCGACCACTGAAATGCAGCCCTGCGGGGACGACGCGAGCGCGATCCCGCCGGCGTGCTGAGCCGCATCGACATGGGGCAGCCACACAAGATCCGCAAGTTCCTCGCTCCAAGCCTTGCCCGCGATACCCATGATCCGCACGTCCGAGGGCGAATGGAGGCCCGCTATCTGGGCCAACAGCCCGCGCGCATACGCCGCCACCACCTCGGTGGGTCCGGCCACGCCAAGCGCGCCGATGGCGGTGAAGTCCTCGACGATCGGCACCTCATCGATGCGCTTGTAACGATCCACCGTCGCGTCGAATCGCGCCTCGTATTGCGGGAGCGCACGGTCGCGACCCGAGGGCTCCTTGACGCTCACGCGCGAGGGCGCCGATCCGAATCCAAGCCTGGCGTACAGGAAGGACCAATGCTCGGGCCGCCTGGTCCACAGCAGGGAAGACTTTTCACGCACCGCGGCGTCGACCTGCGCGAGGGATGGCGCCTCCGAGGCGCGCACCACACGTTCCTCGTCGCGTTCCTTGTCGAGGCGCAAGCCGAGTCGCTCGAGTTGCTCATCAAACTTGATGATGCCCTTTCGCAGTTGATCCTTGCCACGCATCTTGTTGGTGGCCCACGTGCCGATCATCATGAGGGGCGACATCGCCACAAACGCGAGCGACATGAGCGACTTTGTGACGATGTACATCACCACTCCCATCACCATGGGCAGCGCCATGACGAGCCACGGGAACGGCTGATTCTGAGGCTCCGTGGGGAGCTCCGCGGAGGCAAGTTCGCGCGAGGCGAATCGCACCTCGACGCGCGGCGAACGCGTGTGCTCGACCAACTGAATCGCGGTGCTTGGCGCCGCCACATCGGCCGCAAGTTGCGCGACGATCACCGTCGAACCCAACTGCACGGGCGTTCCGTATGTGATCTCCGCGCGAGGGACCAGCGCGTCCCCCATGACGATGCCATTTGCGGAGTTGAGGTCGACGATCTCGACGCGATCCGGAGCCGCGTGAATGCGCGCATGCTGCTTGGATACGGTGGGGTCCGTGACCGCGACGTCGCATTCGGGGTCGCGGCCAATCGTGGTGGTGCCGCGGTACAACACCTGGCGTAGGCCCGCGTCTGGCCCATGAATGATCGAAATTGCGCCGATGGGAGTGCGCGGCGCCTGGGCCTCGGGCACGATGCGCAGCACCACTCCCGAGCCGAGCGCGAGGTCGGTCAAGCTGTCCCTGCCCTCGAAGGTCTCGACGTCGCCGGTGCCAGTGGCCCGCACCTCGAGCGCGAGCGCGCCCCTGTACATCTCAGCACTGAACTCCGCGCGGGGGTCAAGATCGACAATCGCGCGCGCCACGTCCTCGACGGTGGCCCCCGGATCGGCTCCGATGAGGATGCCGTCAAACTCGCCGCTCGGGCGCTCCAATATGACGCGTAGTCTCATGACCTGTTCCCCTCGCCGCGGCTCACACCCATGCGAGCGCCGCTATTCCTGCGGCGACAACCACGACGGCCGCCATGCCGATTCCCCAACCGTACAGGCGCTTCCTGCGCCGCTTGGCTTCCCTCGCTGCGCGCACCTCGGGCGACGCGACGGAGGCCCCTGTCGCCGCAGGGGCGGCCCCTCTCGCAATCGACACGGATCGCACGCGCTTGTTCTCCCGCGCGTCGTATGACGTGGGCGCACCCCCAAAGGACCCGTGCACCGACACTGGGACCGCGCCCACGCTGGCTGGTGGCGGCGGAAGCACCGACGACGGCTTCGGGGCCCTTGGGTGGGCCCGGCTCACCGACACTGAGGTGGCGTCGCTTGGGCCCGGATCCTTGCGGCTCGAGAGCCGGGTGTGATCGTCCACCGCGTCGGCCTTGCGGGACGACAGGCGGGTGTGATCCTCCACCGCGTCGGCCCTACGGGACGACAGGCGGGTGGCCTCGATATCGTCCTCAGTCATTCGCGGACCTTCTGGCGCTCGGGATGGTGTCGGAATCCAGCTCCAACTCGCCGCCCCACACCGACCAGGGCCCCGGCTCGGCCGCGGCGGGAGTGGCGACCAGTGCGTCGGCGATGACCACGGTGACGTTGTCGCGTGCGCCCTGGGACACGGCCGCATCCACAAGCGCGGTGGCAGCCTGCGCGGGCGACGCAGTTTGCGAGGCGATGGCCGCAATCCGGGCGTCGTCAAGTTCCTTCATGAGGCCGTCGCTCGCCACCACCATGCGCCGCCCGGGCACGAGAGGCACCAACCACGCGTCCGCGCCGACGCCGTCGTCGCCTATCGCTTGGGTGACGACGTTCGCCTCCGGATGCGCTGCGGCCTCCGCGGCGGTGATTTCGCCAGCGTCGACCATCTCTTGAACTCGCGAATGGTCCACGCTCACCTGACGCAGCACTCCTGCGTCAAGCGCATAGACACGTGAGTCGCCCACGTTGATCACAAGAAACCACGGGTGGCCGTGCACGCGAACCCCCACCACGCCAGTGAGCGTTGCACCGGGGTCTCCCCCTAGGCGCTCGGCTTCGACCGCCACGCCGTCCCGTGCTGCCTGCACCGCGGCGATGACGTCGATTGGATCCACGTGGTCGCGCGCGGCAAGTCGCTCAAAGGCCTTGACGACCGCGGTGCTCGCGGCCGCGCCCCCGATGTGGCCACCCATCCCATCGGAAACGACGAAGACCGGCCCTCCCACGAGGAACGCATCCTCATTGTGAGCACGACCGCCAACGGCCGTGGCTCCTGCTCCTGCCCAAGAATCGCCCGACACGATCGTCACTTGCCGTCCGCCGCTCGTCGCAAGGTGAACTCCACGTCGCCGAGCAGCAGGGCCCCCGTCACCTGGACAGGAGCTCCAGGAGGCACGTCCACTTCCCTACCTGCGGCGTCGATAAGCGACGTGCCGTTCGTTGAGGAGAGGTCTTCGACGAACCACGCACCGTTGACCATCGTGAACGTGGCATGCGCCTTAGAAATTGTTTTGGTGGAATCGACGATGCCGACGTAGCCCAGGCCAGGAGCCTTGGGCCCCGAACGCCCCACGGTGACCTCGGCGCCCGCGAGAACGTAGACCTCGCCGTCCTTGGTCACAAGTTCCCACTTTTCGCGCTTTCGCACACTGAGTTGGGTGCGTTCGTAGGCTTCATCGGATTCGTCGCTGTGGTCGCCTTCCTCGGCTTCGGGCGACGCGGCGTCGCGAATCGGCCCTGCCTCGCGAATCGGCCCTGCCTCAACCAACGGTGGCGGAGGCATGATGGACACGGGCACCCTGACAAGGGGCTGGGCGACCGGCTGAAGGGAGGCGCCGGGCTGAAGGGAGGCGCCCGGCTGAAGGGAGGCGCCCGGCTCGACGAACAGGCTTAGGGGCGCCGCAGCCGGGGCAGGCGGCGGGGTAATGATCCACTGAGGGGTCGACGACGGAGGGGTCGACGACGGAGGGGGCGCTTGCGCGTGCGCGGGCTCGGGTGGTGGCGGGGGGGGAGGGGAGGCCGCCGGCGTCGGTGACGGCGGCATCGGTGGAGGTGGAGGTGGCGGTGGAGGTGCGCCCGCATCCATCGTTGGCGGCCCAAAGGGCAAAGGCTGCCCCGCGGGCAGGGGGACGTTCGCGGGCGCTACAGCCCGGGGCGGCATCGGTGGCGCCGTCGGCGGGCTGGCGAAGACGGGTTGAGTTTGGACGGGCGTCGCCACAAATGGCGGAGGAGGCGCAACGGTGTGTGCCGGTGCGGGCGCCGGGGCCTCCGGCACTCCGAGCGCGGGCGCGACGTGCGTCGGCGCGACGAGGTGGCTGAGGTGGTCCTCGGCGGACATGGAAGCGGCAAGCCATGCAGGCAACAACGGCGCGGCGGGCTCGGGCAACGTCGGCTTGGCCCCCGCGACTCCCAATTCAAACGGAGACAGGGGCCTACGAGGAGCCAGCGGCTCGTCGGGATCGGGCGTCGTGCCCCGTTTCGCGTTACCCATGAAACTCCCAACAACAACGGGTGCCCCGAGGGGCGGTGAACAAAAGGCCTCTACTTGGCACTGTCGGCGGCTTCGTGCAGGATGAACCCACCGTGCGAGTGTGCACGATCATTGCGGCGCGCGCACGCCTACACACCCGCCTTTCGGCGACGCCGGGACGCGGTGGCCCTGACAGAGGTACGCCTGGTGGTGCCCTGTGCGGAGGACCTCCATGCGGTTCCCGCGTTCGACTTCGCGCCACCGCGCGTGCTCGCGGCGCGTCGAACCCTCAGGGAGCGGGTCGACATCGTCGCCCTCAACCGTGCCCAGAAACTCCTCGAGGACATGAGCTCGCGACGAGCCTCCGCGACCAAGGCCCACGCGCGCACGCCCGCGTCATCGTGGGTCGCCCCCCACGAGAAGGTGGTCCTGTCGGCGAGCGCCGCGAGTTCGCTGGCCGCCGCAGGGCCCAGGGCATCTGCAGTCTCTGCGCGGGTGGCGTGACGCGGCGGAGCGGCTCCTGCGTCGACCGCCGCATCCACGAGTTCATCCCAACCACCGTGCGCGGAATCGACGGCACCACCTCGGCGACGGCGCCGCCTGCGCACGGACTTGAGCGCGACAATGGCGACGAAGGGACCCACAAGCAGCATTAGCCCCCCTGCGCCCAAGGCCCCATAGACGAGTATCCGGGCTACGCCCGCCGCGGTGTCGGCGGCGGGGTCGTCGTTAGGCTGATCGTTGTTGGACGTTCCCTTGAGCGAAGGGTCCGCCACAATCTGTTCGGCATGCTCCCTGTCGGTGACAGTGGCCAGCTCGGGCTCGCGCATGTTGACGATCGCGGGCGCGATGGGATTTTCGTGTTGAGGAGTGGCGTCGACCGCGATCCACTCGCCCGATTGCGACTTCACCTCGGTCCACACCGACATGTTTTCGCCCGTGCAGCGTCCCTCATCACACGCGGGCGCGGCCCAAGCGTGCTCGTCGGTGGTAGCCAAATGGGCGCCCAGCACCACACGCGAAGGAAAACCCAGCTCCGCGGCAAGCAGCGCGACGGCCACTGCGAACTGTTCGTCATCCCCTGTCGCGGCCACGAGTTCGACGTCTTGTCCGCCATCACCCACTTGCGCCTCGCGCTCATTGAGGGCGGTGAACAGCCTGTCGACACGGTCAAAGGAGTGGCCCGCCGAAGCTTCGGCGACGCTGTAGCCGGGAAGCGCGTCGGCCCAATCAAGAGACGGATCCGAAGCGAGTGAGGACACATGGGTGAGATAGCCGCGGGCGCGCAAGCGTTCGACCAGCTGTGAAAGACCCGCTGCATCTCTCGTCACATCCTGCTGATCGACCCAGGTGCGCAACGACTCGGGGATGACAGACGCATCGATCGTGGGGGCTCCTGGTGAAGTGCCCGCGCTCTCGAGCGAGGTCGCGTCCCTGTCGAGAGCGCTCACCGTGAAGGAGTCGCCGGACGAGAGCCCCCCGCGCGTCGCCACGACGCCCGTGCGGATGTCGTTGACAAAGTAGAAGCTGTCGAGCAACGCGGCTGCGCGTGGCCCTCCCGGCGCGACCGCTTCGACATCGCCAACGACGGGCACCCACACGCCCGCGAGCCCATCGACCGTGACCTTGACCTTGACCACGGGCCCTCGCCCCTGATCGAGGGGAGACGGCATGCGCACGAACGTGAGCCCTGCGGCGCCGCCGGAGGGCGAAACGGTGAAGGTGTCTCCATCGAAGTAGCTCAGGGTGACTAGTCGAATTCGGTCGGGGAGGTCTTGCGAAGAGGTGACGCTGAAGAGCGTGCGGTCAAACTCGTCGTTCGAGAAGTACCTGCGGTAGCCGACAAGCGGACTCACCGCGGCGTCGACCACGAGCCGCGGCTCGACTGCGCTGCGCGCTACTTCGCGCGGTTGGCCCGACGCCAGGGGGGACCCGACCAGGAGGCCAAGGCTGAGCGACACGGCCACGACGGCCACAGCGGACACGAGTCCGCTCACCACGCGGAAGGGTGCGCGCACCACCTGACCCAGCCTGGCCGTCCCAAAGGCGGCATTCATCGCCCTTCGCCTGTCGTCGGCGGCCCGCCACCCAAACCACGCGAGAGAGACGGAGAGCGCCACGAGGCCCACAGCCGCTTCCCTGCCCAGAGGACCAACGGGCGTATTCGCAAGGGTCCCTGCGCGCGCCGCGGGACCCACCGCAATCGCCACCACGACCATCGCCACGGCGGGGATCACAGCAAGCGCCCAACGCGTGGCTGATGCCGTACCCTGCCAGACCACGGCGGCCACAGCCAGGACGACGAGAGCGAAGGGGGGCACGAGCGTCGCCTTGTATTCACCCAATGGAAGGGGCAGCGTGACGAGTCCCTTCCACCCCATGATGGGGGCCCTCACGGACTCCACTGCGGCGGATATCGCCCCGTCGGCCGAGCCGAGCGCCGAGGGTATGACGAGCGTGAGGGTGACAGACAGATAGAGCACCGCGCCGATGAAGACCGCCGCGATCCAGTTCCAACGGGCCCACAGCGTGATGGCCACGGCGACCACGCCTATCAGCGCGCCCGCGAGCATGACCAGATCGAATCGAGGTGAGGCATAGACGGGTCGCAGCGCGACCCATGCGACCGCCGCGGAAAGCAGCGCATAAACGGAGTTGGCTAGGAGCAGGCCGCGCCGCACTGGCGCGCCCTTGCGGCGTCCATTTCGGCTCATCGCGTCATGCCCTTCGCCATGAGCGGGCGAAGATCGTCGAGGATTCCGAGGCTCATGACGTGCACTCCCCCAGCCGCATGGGTGCCTGGATCGGCCTCGGTGTCACACACGACGGCTGCGACCGACGTCTCGCGCGGGAGGCGCACCGCCGCGGCCTGAAGGGCCTTGATGGGACATAGCGAACCCGTCACCAGGAACGCGAGCGACGTGCCGCCCTTCGCGTCTCCCACCATGCGTGCCACGGTGGGCAGGTCCATGACAGCTTGCTTCTTGTCGACACCGGAGAGATCGTCGAGCAGAGCGCGAGGGGTGGTCACGCGGAGCATCACGAGTGCCCTGATCGAGGCGCGGGCGAATTCGGGCACCTCTCCGCTCATCACCGCCTGCACTTCCCTGCCGTCCCTCAGCGCCCGGACTCCGAGAGAACCCACGGCGCTGACGGCCATTTCGAATTCCTCGTCGCTTGCGTACGATTCTGGGTCGAGGTCGAGCACGAGCGTGATGAGCGAGCGCTTGGTCTGCTCAAACTGGCGCACCATGAGCTGGCCCAGCTTCGCGGTGGACTTCCAGTGGATGTGCCGCTGGGCGTCGCCCCGTTGGTACTCCCTGATGGACGCGAATGCAATGTCATCCGAGGTGAGGATGCGGGCGGCGCGGCCCTCCAGGTCGCGGATGAACCCGAGCGACGTGCTGGGAACCGAGACTGTCTTGGGGTGCACATAGAGTGTCTTTACGTCCGCCCAGAAGAAGCGACGCTCAAGAAGTCGCAGCGGGTCTGTCCTGGTCGTCGTGGCCGGGCCCACGTCGATGATGCTGCGGCGCGCGCCGGGGATGACAAGCCGCTCACGATGCTCTTGCCCCGCGCGCAGCATCGGCACGGGGAACTCCACGAGGCCGTCTCCCACTGGTATGTCGATGCGAGAAGGGAGGGCGACGCGCGACGATGAGTTGCGCACCACGATGTCGCCAGCCACATCGGATCCAGCGACGACGTTGTCGCGGTCGAGCGCAAAGTCCACCTGATATGCAGAGCGGCCCAGCAGGAAGGGCGCGGCGAGCGCAAGCAAGGTCACGGCGACGACGGCACTCACCAGAAACTCATCCCAGCCCCATGCGAAGCCGATGACGGTACCCACGATTGCCCAGGCCAAAACCAACCAGCCCGCGGGCGTGACGAGCGCCCTCGACGCGGCCCACACCCGCGCGCCTCCTTCGAGCGCGCCGTGAAAGAGCTGGCGCACCCTCAGCCCAACGGTGACCCAGCGGCCGCGAGGCTCGACGCTCACCTGGGTACGCGTCTGCGTCCCTGTGAGAGAGGTGCGGTGCGTACGGGTCGACGTTGATCCAAAGGTGCGTGAGCTCACGCGAGGTCTCGCTGCGTAGGCGGCGGGGTGTCGAGCAGGATCTGGCCGATGACGGCCGACGCCGTCACGCCATCAAACTCCGCCTCGGCATCAAGGATGAGTCGGTGCGACAGCACCACGTCCGCGAGCGCCTTGACGTCATCGGGGACCACATAGAAGCGTCCATGAGCGATAGCCCACGTGCGGCTGACTCTCGCGAGCGCCATGGCGCCACGCATCGACGAGCCGAGTCGCACCTGGGTCGCGTTGCGCGTGGCCTCAACGATGCGCGCGATGTAGTCAGAGATGAGCGGATGCTGCTGGACCTCGTGAGCCATGGCGATCATCGCGCCGAGCGTCTCGAGCTCCGCGATCGGCTGGACCACGACATGCTGGGGACGGCTGGGCTCGAGGATGCGCAGTGTGGCAGCGTGATCCGGGTAACCGAGCGACGTGCGCATGATGAACCTGTCGAGCTGCGCCTCGGGAAGTGAGTAGGTGCCCGCCTGCTCAATGGGATTCTGCGTGGCGACCACCATGAAGGGTGTTCCCACCTTGCGCGAGACGCCGTCCACCGTGACCTGACTCTCCTCCATGACCTCGAGGAGCGCCGACTGCGTCTTTGGGCTCGCCCTGTTGATCTCGTCGGCCAACACGATGTTGGCGAAGATGGGGCCGTGGTGGAATTCGAACCGCCCCTCCTTCTGATCGAAGACCGACATGCCGGTGACGTCACCTGGCAGCAGGTCGGGCGTGAACTGGATGCGCGTCGCCGTACCCTGCACCGTCTGGGCGATCGCCCTGGCAAGAGAAGTCTTGCCGGTGCCAGGCACGTCCTCCAGGAGAAGGTGACCCTCGGACAACATGGCAGCGAGCGCGAGTTCCACCACGTGATGCTTGCCCACCACCGCCTGCTCGATGTTCTCGACGAGCGCTGCAAATGTGGTCTGAAACCACTGAGCGTGCTCTTCTGTCAATGCCACACGAAACTCCTCACGATGTGCTGCTGATGGACTGCTAAAGGTCGGGAACGGACTACGGGGTTGGAACGGGCGTTGGAACAGGGGTTGGAACAGGGACGGGCGATGGGGTGGGGCTTGGCGTCGGGGAAGGCGAAGGAGGAGGGCCGTGGCGCGGAGGGATTCCGTCACACGCGATCGATTGACTGGTCCACGCGTCGATACCGCTGAGCGCGTTCTTGAACGTCACCGTCGCAATGATCGAGCGCATCAACGCCAGGTCGGTCGTCTCCACGCCATTGGCGTCATAGAGCTTCGCGGTTGTCGCATGATCGGAGGTCTGGGCCGTCA
>JAYTGI010000238.1:0-4778 GCA_043733605.1 Demequina sp.
GTCGGGAATCCACGTCACCAAGCGTGACGGCACGCGGGAGCCTTACAACGCCGACCGGATCAATAAGGCAATCGAGCGCGCGGCGGCCGGACTGCCCGATCAGATCTCGATCACCACGCAGGTCGCCTCCGAGTTGGCCATCACGTTGTTCGACGGCATCACCACGGAGCAGCTTGACGAGGCCGCCATCGGCGTCGCCGTTCAGAACGTCAAGGACGACCCCGACTTCGACATCGTCGCTTCGCGCCTGCTGCGAAAGGTGATTTACAAGCGCGTACTTGGCGGCTTCGACACCGACCTCGAACTCGCCTTGCTTCACCAGGCCCGCTTCCCCGGCTACATCCGCGACGCCGTCGAGGAGGGACTGCTGGACACTCGGCTCGAGGCCCTGTTCGACCTCGACGCCCTCGCCGCGGCGATCGATCACCGTCGCGACGACCTGATGCGCTACATCGGCACAGTCACGATGCGCAACCGCTACATGATCACCGACCGCCACGGCAAGGCGCTCGAGGTGCCCCAGTACTTCTGGATGCGCGTGAGCATGGGCCTGGCGCTCAACGAGAACAATCCCACCGAGATGGCGCTCAAGTTCTACGACAAGATCTCCCACCTCGAGTACCTGCCTGCGGGCTCGACCTTGGTGAACGCGGGAACGTCATACCCGCAACTGTCCAACTGCTTTGTCATGCAGATGGAAGACGACATGGACCACATCGCCAAGACCGTAGGCGACGTCATGTGGCTCACCAAGGGCACAGGGGGCATCGGCCTGTCGGTGACCAAGCTGCGCTCCGAGGGCAGCCCGATCAAGTCGAACAACACGTCATCGACCGGTCCCATCCCGTTTATGCACACGATCGACTCGACGCTGCGCGCCGTGAGTCGCGGCGGTAAGAAGTTCGGTGCCCTGTGCTTCTACATGGAGAACTGGCACCTCGACTTCCCGCAGTTCCTGGACCTGCGCCAGAACTCGGGCGACCCCTACCGCCGCACGCGCACGGCCAACACCGCCGTGTGGATCTCCGACGAGTTCATGAAGCGCGTGGCAGCCGACGCGGATTGGTACCTCTTCGATCCGGCCGACGCTCCCGACCTGGTCGAGCTCGTCGGCTCCGCCTTCTCCCGTCGCTACATCGAACTGGTGGCGCTTGCCGAGGCAGGCAAGATCCGCAGGTTCAAGAAGATGCGCGCGCGTGAGCAATACAAGGCGATCCTCATTTCGTTGCAGGCTTCCTCGCACCCGTGGCTCACGTGGAAGGACACGATCAACAACCGTGCCCTCAACACCAACACGGGCACCATCCACCTGTCTAACCTGTGCACCGAGATCTGCTTGCCGCAGGACCGCGAAAACATTGCAGTGTGCAACCTGGCATCGATCAACCTTTCGGCGCACTACATCGACGGTGCGATTGACTGGGCGCGCATGGAGACGTCGGTTCGCCTCGCGGTGCGCCAGCTCGACAACCTCGTTGACATCACGTTGTCATCCGTCCCCGAGTCGGATCACGCGAACAAGGACAACCGCGCGATCGGCCTTGGCGTCATGGGCTTTACCGACGTCACGGAGAAGATGAAGCTCGCCTACGAGTCGGAAGAGTCGTATGACCTCATCGACCAGATCGTCGAATTCGTCTCGTTCCACGCGATCGACGAATCGGCGGATCTCGCGCGTGAGCGCGGCTCGTACTCCAACTTCGAGGGCTCCGGCTGGTCCAAGGGCCTCGTGCCGTTCGACACGATCGCGATTGCCGAGGCCGACCGCGGTGTGCCGATCGCGGTCAACCGCACCATCCGTCAGGACTGGGACACGTTGCGCGCCAAGGTCAAGGGCGGCATGCGCAACGCGACCCTGATGGCCGTGGCGCCCACCGCGTCGATCGGTCTGGTCGCAGGCACCACTCCGGGCTTCGACCCGCAGTTCTCGCAGATCTTCTCTCGCGCAACGTCTTCTGGGAAGTTCCTTGAGGTCAACCGCAACCTAGTGAAGGACCTGCAGGACCTGGGCCTGTGGGAGCACGTCAAGGACGAATTGCTCGCCACGCAGGGCGACCTGTCGCGGATTGAGGGCATCCCTGAGCACCTGCAGGAGGTCTACAAGACCTCGTTCCAGTTGTCGCCCTACGCCTTTATCGAGGTTGCCGCGCGTGCCCAGAAGTGGATCGACCAGGCCATTAGCCGCAACATCTACCTCGAGGACCGCGACGTCGACAACATGATGGCCCTGTATTCCGCAGCGTGGGAGCGGGGCGTCAAGACCACCTACTACCTCCACATGAAGCCGCGCCATACGGCCGAGCAATCGACGGTGCGCGTCAACAAGACCGAGAAGATCAACTCGACGGGTACCGCATCCGGCAAGGGCACCGGCTCGACGGGGCCCGCCAAGAAGGGCTTCGGCGGCTTCGGTGGCTCCAAGAAGGGCTTTGGGGCGGCGACAGGCGGTGCGGCAGGCTTTGAGGTGAGCGCGGTCTTAACCGAGGCATCGGCCGATGTTCCTGTTGCCAACCTCCCTGTTGCCGATGCTTTTTCAGCGGCTTCCGTGAAGCGTGGATTTGGCGCAGCTATGGCGCCCTCCTCGGTCGAGGTGGTTGCCCCGGTTGAGGTGGTTGCTGGGTCGGCGCCACGAACGGGCGGCATTTTGATTGCGCCCGCCTCGTTCATGTCGGACCTCGCTGCCAAGGCGTTCGCCCCCGCACCCGAGCACAAGCCCACCGTTCCGCCCACCTCGCTCCCAGCGGTCGTGGAGCCGGAGTCGACTGGCGGAGCCGACCAGGTCGACGGATACCACGCGCCCGCGGGCGCCATGGTCCTTGAGGTCATCGAGACCGCGTACTCCGCCGACGGCGATATGGAAATGGTGGGAGGGGTTGCGTGCCCCGTCGACCCAATGGAGCGACTCCAGTGCGAGTCCTGCCAATAACCGCCAGCGAGCCCCGCTTCAACCTGACGATCGACAAGGAGTAACACCATGGGCATCCTCGGAACCGGAATCCAAGACGGACTTGTACTCAAGCCGGTGAAATATCAGTGGGCCATGGACTTGTACGACCAGGCCGTGGCGAACACGTGGTTCCCCAACGAGATTCAGTTGGGCGAGGACCTCGCCGACTTCAAGAAGATGACCGACGAAGAAAAGCACGCGGTCACCTACCTGATGTCGTACTTCAACCCCAACGAGCTACTCGTCAACAAGGCCCTTGCCTTTGGCGTGTATCCGTACATCAACGCCCCCGAGACGCACCTATATCTCGCGAAGCAGATGTGGGAAGAGGCGAACCACTGCATGTCGTTTGAGTACGTCCTCGAGACGTTCCCGATCGACCGCGAGCAGGCCTACGCGTCGCACGTGACCGTGCCCTCCATGGCCGCGAAGGAGGAGTTTCAGGTCAAGTTCATCCGGCGCATGACGGAGAACACCCTCGACATCACGACGACCGAGGGCAAGAAGGACTTCATCCGCAACCTCATCGCGTACAACATCATCCTTGAAGGCATTTGGTTCTATTCGGGCTTCATGGTGGCGCTGTCGTTCCGCCAGCGAAACCTGCTGCGCAACTTTGGTTCTCTCATGGACTGGGTCATCAGGGATGAGTCGCTGCACTTGCAGTTCGGTATCAACCTGATCCTCACTGTTCTTGAGGAGAACGAGGACCTGCAGGACGAGGAGTTCGCCAACGAGATCCGCGACATGATCCTGGGAGCCGTTGAGATGGAAGAGGCCTACAACCGCGACCTGCTCCCCAAGGGCATCCTGGGCCTCAACGCCGATTACGTGAACCAATACGTCAAGTACCTCGCAGATCGCCGCCTCGAGGAGCTCGGCTTCGAGGCTCACTACAAAGTGTCCAACCCCGCCAAGTGGATGGCGACTGCGAATGACACGCTGCAGCTGGTGAACTTCTTCGAGGCGACCAACACGTCGTACGAGGTCAACGCCAAGGCCACTAGCGCTTAGGTGGCTGGGGTGCGAAGGGGCGAAGCAACTTCGCCCCTTCGCCAACGCGCCGGCCGGGTTGCGCTGTGGCGGTGCGCCGCCGCTTCGGGCCAGATTTTTGGTGCCAGTGGTCGCCAGGCGGGCACCAGGCCGGCAGGCTAGCGTGTTCGCATGACAAAGCGCGTCGCCATTTTGCTGTTCGCCGGTTTCGACCTGATCGACGCGGGCGGTCCCTACGAGGTGTTCCTCACTGCGTCTCGACTCGCCCAGAGAGATGGGCTGCCGCCGCAATACGAGGTGGTTTTGGTGAGTCCCGGTGGGGCCGATGCGGTGGCGTTTGGTGGGATGACGTTGACCCGTCTGCACGATTCGGCCGATGTCGGACGGGTCGACATCGCCATCGTCCCTGGCACCATCGATGTCGCGTCGGCGCTCGGCGATCGGAGCATCGTCGATGCCGTGCGAAGCCTTGTGGGAAGCTCGCCCGTCGTCGCCTCGGTGTGCACTGGGGCCTTTCTGCTGGCCGACGCGGGCGTGCTGTCAGGCAAGTCGGCGACCACGCACTGGGAAGATCTCGCGATTCTCGAGGCCACGGGACAGACAGGGAAGGTGACTGGGGGAGTGCGGTGGGTCGACGAGGGTTCCGTTGTGACGTCAGGTGGGCTCACGTCAGGCATTCACATGGCACTTCACCTCGTCGCGAGGGACTACGGCGTCGACCACGCGCTGCGGACCGCGCGCCACATGGATCAACCATGGGATCCCAGCGGGGTCGCCTAGGGGCGCGTCGGGTGGCCTGTTAGTCCGCGACGACGACCGAGATCGACCCGACGACGAA
>JAYTGI010000239.1:0-4774 GCA_043733605.1 Demequina sp.
CAAGGCAACGTCAACATCTTCTTGTCCGAGGGCGCGGGCGTGCCCGAGATTATCAAGGAGATCGAGGAGGCAGGCGGCGTTGTGAAGCGCGACCCCTTCGGTCACGTGCGCCTGGATTCCATCAACCCTGGTCACTGGTTTGCCAAGCAGTTCGCCGAGCGCCTTGGTGCCGAGAAGGTCATGGTCCAGAAGTCGGGCTACTTCTCGCGTTCGGCCAAGGCGAACGCCGAGGACCTGCGCCTGATCCAGTCGATGGTCGACCTGGCGGTTGAGAGCGCCCTGCGCGGTGAGGCGGGCGTCATCGGCCACGACGAGGAGGACGGCGACCGTCTCAAGGCGATCGCGTTCCCGCGCATCGCTGGACACAAGCCCTTCGACACGACCACCGAGTGGTACACCGAGCTCTTGGAAGATATCGGGCAGCCATGACGGACACCGACGAGGCTCTTGCCGCGGCGGGCGTCGATGGGTACCTCGCGTGCGAATCCAGGCAACAGCCGTTGTGGCCGGATAACGACGCGCTCGCAAGCGCGGTCGCCAAACTGAAGCAGGTGCCGCCGCTCGTGTTTGCGGGAGAGGCCGACGTGTTGCGCGGCCACCTCGCGGCCGCAGGCAGGGGAGAGGCCTTCGTTTTGCAGGGAGGCGACTGCGCCGAGATCTTCTCGGAGGCGACCGCGGACCGGATCAGGAACAAGATCAAGACGATCTTGCAGATGGCGGTGATCCTCACGTACGGCGCGTCGACTCCCGTTGTCAAGATCGGCCGTATGGCGGGTCAGTACGCCAAGCCCAGGTCGTCGGACATGGAAACGCGCGACGGGGTGACCTTGCCTGCGTACCGCGGCGACATCGTCAACTCCTCGGCGTTTAGCGAAGAGTCGCGGATTCCAAACCCGCAGCGACTCGTTGACGCGTACCACGTGTCCGCGTCGACACTCAATCTCATCAGGGCATTCACGACGGGCGGTTTTGCCGACCTGCGCCGCGTTCACCAGTGGAACAGGGGCTTCGCGGCCAACCCCGCGTACGCCGCTTACGACCAGGTGGCGGGCGAGATTGACAGGGCAGTGCGCTTCATGTCCGCGGCGGGCGGCGACTTTGAGGCCCTCAAGACCGTCGAGTTTTTCTCGAGCCACGAGGCGCTCTTGCTCGACTACGAGCGCGCGCTCACGCGCATCGACTCACGGAATGGGCTCCCGTACGACTGTTCGGGCCACTTTCTATGGGTCGGAGAACGCACGCGCCAGCTCGATGGCGCTCACGTCGAGTTCATGTCCAAGATTCACAACCCGATCGGCGTGAAGCTTGGCCCCAACTCGACGGCGGTTGATGCCGTTGCCCTTGCTGAACGCCTCAACCCCAACAACATCCCTGGTCGACTCACGTTCGTGGCGCGCATGGGTGCTGGCAAGGTGCGCGACGTGCTCCCGTCTGTTGTGGAGGGCGTCCGCGACGCGGGCGTGTTCGTCACGTGGCTTTCCGACCCCATGCACGGGAACACATTTACGTCGGCGTCCGGCTACAAGACGCGCCGCTTCGAGACGATCCTTGACGAGGTCAAGGGCTTCTTCGAGGTGCATCGCGACCTGGGAACGATGCCTGGCGGCATCCATGTGGAACTCACGGGAGACGACGTCACCGAGGTCATGGGCGGTACCGCCGAGATCGACGACGAGGGACTGGCCATGCGCTACGAGACCAAGGTCGACCCCCGCCTCAATCACGAACAGTCGCTCGAATTGGCCTTCCTCGTTTCCGAGCTCTTGTCGCAGCGCGAGCACCCCTCGCTCCACGACATGGGCGAGGCGTAGTCGACGTCCATCGCATCTCGGAAGCACCCGGGGAGCACCACTCATCGTTGAGAATGCCAGGCCGATTGGATCTGCATGAATGCCCGTCCGTCAGGACTCGCACGCCCTCACACGTCGGGTGGCGACGTGGACGGTGCCGGACGCGCGATCCGCTCGTCGAAGCAAGTGGGTAGCGACAGGCTCCAGGCGATGCGGAGTCGGTGGGCAGGCGCAGGAATAGTCCTGGTATTGCTCGCGGTGAGCGTCTTCGCAGTGTGGTCCTCGCAGGCGACAGCGGACGCCGCGGCGACGACCGCCACGTCGAGCCGGCTCGCGAACAACTTTGCGCAGGCGGCGTCGGCGGTCGCGGCGGAGGAGTCGCTGGAGCGTAAGTACCGCTTGGAGCCTGGTCCCGAGGTGCGCTTGCGCTTCGACACCGCGTCGACGGACGTGGAAGCGGCCTTGAAACAAGCTCGCGCTGACGGCGACAAGGAACAAAAGGACCTGGTCGACCGCGTTCTTAAGCTTCACCAGACGTACCGGTCGTCAGTGGATCGGATGTTCCTGGCCGTCGACCAAGGGAACACCGAGGAGGTGTTGCGGATCGACGCCCAAGAAGTTGACCCCATGTTCGGTGCGACCCAGCGGTTGGTGGCGAACGAAGTAGTAGCGCAGCGCGCGGTAGCAGTCGCGCACATCGACGACTTGCAGAGGTTGGAGAGGGTCACCCGCACGCTCACTCCTTCTGTGTTCGTGATAGGGCTGCTGCTGGTCGCGCTTTTGGCTTCGATCACTCGCGGGTACGGGAGGCTGCTGGACGCCGAGCGGACCGCGGCGCTTCACGACTCCCTGCATGACGCGCTGACCGGTTTGCCGAATAGGACTCTCCTGGCCGATCGGTTTGACAGGGTGCTCGAGGAGGGTACGCGGGCGGGTGTTTCGACAGGGTTGTTATTGATCGATCTCGACCGATTCAAGGAGATCAACGACACGTTCGGGCACCACTACGGGGATCAACTGTTGGCCCAGATCGGCCCACGCCTACGGGCGCATGTGCGCGACGGTGACACGATCGCTCGGCTCGGAGGCGACGAGTTCGCGGTCCTATTGCCCGATGTCGGCGACCTGGACACAGCCACCGTCGTCGCGGGCACCCTCCAACATGCTCTCGAAACGACTTTTCAGGTCGATGGAGTCGATCTCGACATCGAGGCGAGCATCGGCATCGTGATCTCCGGCGAGCATGGGGACGACGCGACGACTCTGTTGCGACATGTCGACATCGCGATGTATGTGGCCAAGAGCCAGAACCAGGGCATCTTCGCCTATGACTCCGACAGCGACGGCCATTCCCCCAGGAGGCTCGCGCTGCTCGGTGAGTTGCGCCGCGCAATCGAAAACGACGAACTGTTTTTGCACTTCCAACCCAAGGTCAGAATCAGTACAGGAGAGGTGATCGGGGCCGAGGCGCTGGTCCGCTGGCAACATCCCACCAGGGGCATCGTGTACCCCGATGACTTCATTCCGATCGCGGAGCGCACAGGGCTCATAGGGCCCCTCACGGGGTTTGTCCTCAACGCAGCACTCACCCAGGTCAAGGCGTGGTCCGATGCTGGGCGGCCGCTGCCGGTCGCCGTCAATTTGTCCGCCCGTAACCTTCTCGACGAGCACTTGCCCCGCCAGGTCGCCGAGGCCCTGGCTGCGCACGAGGTGCCTGCTTCGCTGCTGAAGCTTGAGGTGACCGAATCTGCCATCATGTCCGACCCCGTTAGCGCGGCTCGGGTGCTCTGCGAATTGGCCGCTCTCGGGTTGGAGATATCCATCGACGACTTTGGCGCGGGCTACACCAGCCTCGGCCAGTTGAAGAACCTGCCGATCACGGAGTTCAAGATCGACAAGTCGTTTGTGATGAACATGAACCAGGACGCAAGCGACGCGCTCATCGTGCACAGCGTCGTTGACCTGGGGCACAATCTGGGGCTCACCATCGTCGCCGAGGGCGTGGAGAACTCCGCCGCCCTGGCGCAACTTTCGGCGTACGGATGCGACGCCGCCCAGGGTTATCACCTATGCCGGCCCGTTCCGGCAGACGCCTTCGACGACTGGCTCACCGTTTACATTGATGGCGGCCTCCGCGCCATCCTGCCTACCGATCTCGCGGCGGCACCGAACTTAGCTACCTGAGGGCCGACCACTGGGATCGACGATAAGGACCTCTCGAGGCGTAAGAAGGCGCCACGGAGGAGGCGACTACTTAGAGTCGTATTGCAGGTGGATGGTCGATCCAACCTCAACCTGCGTTTGCATGGCCTCGCGCTGGTCGGTGATAATTTTGTCCGGCTTCGCGCTGCCGGACAACACTCCCCATCTGGGCGAGAAGTCGAGCACCAGACCGAGTTTGTCGGCTAGCTTCTGCGCCTCCTGAATGGTCAGTTGCACGAAGTTGGGGACTTCAACCTGCGGCTTGCCCTCGGACACGTAGATCGTGATCTTCGCCGTGCGCGTCGACTCGGAACCCGCTGCAGGGTCGGTCTTGAAGACCTCTCCCTTTTTGACGTCCGTCGTTCTTTCGTATTCGACGGTGACGATCATGGCGTAGTCGGCGCCGGCAAGAGTCTCCCTGGCTTTCTCCTCGGTCACCCCGGTCAGCTCGGGAATCGTGACCGGCTGGGGCCCTTGAGAGACTTCCATGTCGATAGGAAGGTCGTGTCTCACGGATTCGCCGGCGACGGGGTTGGTCGACATCACCTGGCCTTTTGGCACCGTGTCGGAGTACGGCCTGTCCGTCTTGCCCACCGAGAATTCTGCCGTGGACAACGCATCGATGGCATCGCCCTCGGCCTTGCCGACCACCGCGGGAACGATCTCCATGCGCGGCCCCTGGGACACAACAAGTTTGACGGTATCGCCCTTGGCGATCTGTTCCTGGGTGTCGGGGTCTGTGCGAACCACGATGCCCGCTGGCGCGTCGTCCGAGTACTCGG
>JAYTGI010000240.1:0-1579 GCA_043733605.1 Demequina sp.
ATGGTCTACCGTGCGGTGCGGCAACGGCTCTGTAGTCCTCAGGAAATTGGTCAACTCGCATCAAGTCTGAGCGCCGTGAGAAGCAGGCGGGTGCTCGCCACGACAGTCGAGGCGACGGCGGCCGGCTCCGAGAGCTTCCTCGAAACCATCGGACTCCGGACAGTCTTCGCGTCGAAGGACTTCGCCGGGTTCATCCGCCAACACCGCCTTGGGGCCGACGGGGCCAACTATCGACTCGACATGTACGACCCGGTAACGCGCACCGCGGTGGAGCTTGATGGCGAGGTTGCGCACCAGGGAGCGGACCAGCGCGCGCACGACGTGCGCCGCGACACGCGGCTCGCATCAATCGGCATCGTGACGTTGCGCTTCACCTTTCGCGACCTGACGGAAAGGCCCGCGTGGTGCCGCTCGATGGTCAGCCGCACGATTGCACGGCGTTGACAGTACAGCGCTGCAAGTACGGCGTGCATCACACGGCGTGCGTCCTCGCGAGTGGGCTTGAGCGCCGACTGAGAAGCGTGAGGCGCGCTTAAGTGGGCATGAGCGCCGACATAGAAGCGCGGGCGCCGAGCCGAAGGGCGTCGGGCAACAAGCTAGCCGTTCACCACGGCGACGCCAGCCACGGGGCCCACCGTGTGCACGCAGCGCCACGACTCGCCGCCGATGCCCTCGGCCCACGTGGGCGTTCCGGTCACCAGGCCGCCGGCGGCAAGCGCCGTTCCGATCACAAGTACGGATGGCCCTGCACCGGACACCACGGCGGGCAAACCCCGCTCGCGCAGGTACGCGATCATCGCCGCGGCGGAGGGCATCACCGACTGTCGGTAGCCCTGATGCAGGCGATCCTCGGTCGCCGCCCACAGACGCTCGGGGTGTCCGGATAGCGCGGCTACAAGGAGCGCTGCTCGTCCCACGTTGAACGCGGCATCCCCGTGCGGTACCAAAGCGGGGAGCAACGCACGCGCCTGCTTGGTAGGCAATACGGCGCGTGGGATCAGCACCGCCGTTTCGATGCCCTTGGCGACGTCGAGCGGCACCGCGTGCGCACCCTCGTGGTCGAGCCACGCCACTGTGGCCCCGCCCCAGATGGCCGGCGCCGCGTTGTCGGGGTGACCCTCAAACTCGGTCGCGAGGCGAAGGATCGTCTCTTTGTCAAGGGCGTCGGGGTCAGCCAACAGTCCGCGCACCGCGGCGATCCCTGCCACCACCGCGGCCGCCGAGGACCCGAGACCCTTACCGTGCGGGATAGAATTGCGGGCCACGATGCGCAGGCCGGTGTGGGGCACTCCCACCACGTCGGACGCGGCGCGGATCGCACGGACGATGAGGTGCGACTCGTCGCGCGGGAGAGACTCGGCACCCTCGCCCTCGATCTCGATCTCGACTCGTGGCGAACCGAGCGCCCATACCTCGACCACGTCGAACACGCCCATGGCCATGCCAAGCGAGTCGAAGCCTGGGCCGAGGTTGCCCGCCGACGCGGGAACTGTGACGGTGACGTGGTCGGTGGCGTATCGCATCGCGCGCCCTACAGGCCCAAGATGGCCGCGGCCGCGTCGACGTCCACAGGAATGAC
>JAYTGI010000241.1:0-4743 GCA_043733605.1 Demequina sp.
AACCCCAAAAACCACAAAAGGCCCCTCCCGAAGGAGGAGCCCCTGTGAACGATGTCTTGAGACACCGCGGAACGATGTCTTGAGACATCACAGTGCGCCCTCGACAGGATTCGAACCTGCGACCTACGGTACCGGAAACCGGCGCTCTATCCCCTGAGCTACGAGGGCAACGCGCGGGCTGGCCCCGCACGGTCACAGCGTACCAGCGGGCCCACCCCGGCCTTCGCGTGCGTCACCTGTGAGGTGACCTGGCGATCGAGAAGTGGGGCTCACGAAGGAGGGCGCGCCTAGTCCTCCGCGAACACGATGATGCGGTCGCCCGCGGAGTAGACGTGAGCTTCGCCCTTGGGCGGGTTGATCCTGATGGCCGCCTGACCGTCGCCTGCGCCCATGGGTGTGATGTCGCGGTAGCCGATGGCGGTTTCCCCGCGCTTGGCCGCGCCCGCGGCCACGGTGTAGAAGTCGACTGGGGTGTCGAGTGCCACGTACCACTCGGCGGGACGCAAGTAGACCTCGGCGCCCTCGGCGGCGAAGAGCCCGTTGTACAGGGCGCTGAGCTGCGGGTTCTCAGAGATCTGGCTCATCATGAGGCTCATGAGGTTGTCGCTCACGATGAAGTCGTCGGCCTTGGTGACCTCCGCGAGCTTGCGGTTCCTGTCGTCGAGCATCTCGGACACGATGTTGAGGTCTAGGTCATTCGCGTCGGCGATCTCGCGAAGCAGAAGCAGCGTGACAAGGGTCTTCGCGTCGGCGGACTCCGGCTCGAGGTAGTCGCGGTACGCGAGCACAAGGACGTGGTCGTACGACCCGGGCTCGAGCGCCACGAGCGTCTTCCTGTCGGAGGTGTCGCCGTCGCTCGCATCGATAGTGAAGTGGGGGTAGGCGCCGAGTTCGGGAAGCGGGTGGGTCGAGACCACCGTCACCACGGAACCGGGAGCCACATACTCGTTGAGCTCGCCGAGCATGAGGGGAAGCTGCGAGTTCGAGCCGAGGATGAGGGTGCGTTCCGGGACGGACTCGTCCTTGCCGACTCCAATGACCTTGGTGCCATCGGGCACGCCGGCGGGCGTCACTGCGATCGTCGAGTCGTCCTCTGCGATCACGATGAGCCGCTCGCCTGCGGCCAGCACCCTGTCGGCAGGGGGGTTGACGAGGGGGCCGTCCGCGGTCGCCACGCCGATGACCGTCGACGCCGCGAATCGCATCTGGCACTCGAGGTACGTGAGGCCCATGAGCTCGTCCTGCTCCGTGAAGTAGATCTCATCGCCCTCGAAGCGCAACAGCTCCGAGTACACGGTCGAGAGTCCCGATTGGCGGCAGGTCTGAACGGTGAGCTTCGAGATCATCTCGAGGGGGAGCACCCAGCGGGCCTCGTCCTTGCCCACGAGCCGCGCGGCCTCAAGGTTGGAGGGGTCGCGCACCTCGCCGACGATTGTGATGTCGCCCGCGGGGCGACGCGGGTGGTTGGTGAGCGCGAGCGTGGTCTTAATGGTCATCGAGTCCGGGTCGGACGAGTCCTCGTCACCGAGCACGATGATCGACTTCGCCGCGTAGGGGTTGGCGCGAAGGAGCTCGTCCTGGTCGAGGGGGTTACCTGATCGGCAGATGACCTTGGTGTTCTTGGTGTCGCCCGCCTTCTCGCGGATGGCCTCCTCCATCTCGAGCTTGTCCCTGTCGGCAAGCACGACGATGACGGGCTTGCGCTCGGACTCGTTGGCGGTCACGAGCTCGGCGATGATGGTGAAGACCTTCGAGTTCCAGCCGACGATGACGGTGTGGCCGGATTCGAGCACGTTTGACTTGCCCTTGCGTAGCTCGGTGATCTTGTCGTCGAAGGCGGCGCCCACCACGCCGATGAGGCTCGCGACCACGAGCACACCGAAGAGGGTGGTGAGGAGCGAGAGGGCGAGCCACGTCCAGCTGGAGTCGCCCGAGAACGTGCCGGGGTCGAGGGTGAACGTGAGCTGGCGCCACGTGGCCTCGATGTAGTTGTAGCTCTCGCCGTCGGGCGCGAGGCGGGAGACCCACGCGATGAATCCGACCACGAGGATCCACGCGAGGCTCACCGCGGCGAGCAGGCCGATCACGGCCGACGTCCCGCGAGCCATGGTGTTGTCGAACCAGTAGCGAACCCTGGTGCCAAAAGATGGTGTGTTCATGACTCGACTTCTCCCTCGACGTGGCCAAGCGTTGGGCTGACACTATCGAACGAGCGGCACGAAAACGTACCGATTCATCCAAACCCAACGCTTCGCCGCCGTCGGGCGTTGATCACACATGAACATTCGAATTGCATGTGTCCCCGCCGCGCTCGTCGCGAGCGCTTGCCTCGTCCTCCTCAGCGGTTGCGCCACGGAGAGGGAGTCGCCCCCCGCACTTGACACGACGATGCCCTCGGTGACTGCCGCCGATGGCGGCGCCGCCGGAATCCAGCTCGCGCTGCCGTCGGACGCCCCGGACCCGGGAGTGGCGGCAAAGCGCAGGGCGCCAGAGGCAGTCGGCTCCGTTTCAAGCGTCACCGTGGGTGAGGACTCCGTCCAGGTGGTCTTCACTCCCGACGCCGGATACGAGTACTTCGCGGGCACTACGTTCGATATCCCGTTCTCCGCCGCGACGGCGATCGATGGGGAGAAGGCCGTCGTTCTTGGGGACCTGAAGGCCGGAGACCGGATCAACGTGTGGACAAGTGCGTGCCAAGAGTCGGCACCCGTCCAGTGCGACGTCGAGGCGGTCACCGCGGCCCTTTAGGAGGCGGGGGAGTCGCCCTTCGGTTCCGGCCGACGCCCGGGACCTTCGCATCGGCGGCGTAGCCGGGGGCAGGCGTCGGTCACCCCACGCCGCCGTTGGGTGACGCCGCCGTTGGGTAACGCCGCCGATGACAAACCCCAGCGCCGATAGACTATGTGTGTGACCCCCGAAGAGCTTTCCGCGACCATTGCCGTCTGCATCGAGGAGGGAATCGCCGCTGGCGAATTCGCCCTCACGAATGAGGACGTTGTCGACGTGCGCGTCGAGCGCCCCAAGGTGCGCGAACACGGCGACTGGGCGACCAACGTCGCCATGCAGCTCGCGAAGAAGGCCGGGACCAACCCGCGCGCATTCGCCGAGTCGCTTGCGGCACGGCTGTTGACGGTCGACGGGATCGACGCGGCAGAGGTCGCAGGACCGGGCTTCCTCAATATCCGCCTATCGGCCGGAGCCGCGGGGGAGTTGGCTCGCGCGATTGTCGAGGAGGGCGAGGACTTTGGACGGGGCGTCTCGTTTGAGGGCCAGCACGTCAACGTCGAGTTTGTGTCCGCCAACCCCACGGGGCCGGTGCACATCGGCGGGACGCGCTGGGCCGCTGTCGGCGACTCGATCAGCCGCTTGCTCGAATTCCACGGCGCGACCGTCACGCGCGAGTACTACTTCAACGACCATGGCGTGCAGATCGACCGCTTCGCCGCGTCGCTCCTGGCCGCACTTAGGGGCGACGACGCTCCCGAGGACGGTTACGGCGGGCAGTACATTCTCGACATTGCCGACCAGATTCTGGTCGACGCCATGGAGGTGGGGGATAGGAATCCCCTCGAACTGCCACAAGACGAGGCCCTCGAGTTTTTCCGTTCGCGCGGGACTCTGCTGATGTTTTCGCAGATCAAGCAATCGCTCAAGGACTTTGGCGTCGAGTTTGATGTCTACTTTCACGAGAACTCGCTGCACGAATCGGGCAAGGTCGAGCGCGCCCTTGAGGAACTCAAGGAGTCGGGTGCGCTCTACGAGGCCGAGGGTGCGTGGTGGCTGCGGTCGAGCGCGTTTGGCGACGAGAAGGACCGCGTGGTCATTAAGTCGGACGGCAACGCGGCGTACATCGCTGGGGACATCGCGTACATCCGAGACAAGCGCGAGCGCGGGGCCGACCTGTGTATCTTCCTGCTTGGCGCGGACCACCACGGCTATATCGCGCGCCTCAAGGCCGCCGCTGCGGCACTCGGCTACGACCCCGATTCCGTCGAGGTCATCATCGGCCAGATGGTCAACCTGGTGAAGGACGGCCTTCCCCTGCGCATGTCCAAGCGCGCCGGCACCGTGGTGACGATGGAAGACCTCGTGGACGTGGTGGGCGTGGACGCGGCCCGTTACGCGCTCACGCGGTCGTCGGCGGATTCGACGCTCGACATCGACATGGACCTTCTCGCGTCGTCGTCAAATGCGAACCCCGTGTTCTACGTTCAGTACGCGCACGCCCGCACGTGCGGTGTGGCCCGTAACGCAGCCGAATATGGAATTAACAGGGACGATGCCTTTGACGCCACCCTCCTGACGCACGAATCGGAGGCGGCGTTGTTGGGTCTTCTCAGCGAGTTCCCGCGCGTGGTCGCCCAGGCGGTGGATCTGCGCGAGCAGCACCGCGTCGCCCGGTACCTCGAAGAGGTGGCCGCGGCGTTCAACCAGTGGTACGACCGCACGCGTGTGACGCCCCAGGGCGACGAAGAGGTCACCGACCTGCACCGCACGCGCTTGTGGCTCAACGACGCGACCGGCCAGGTGCTCCGCAACGGGCTTGGCCTGTTGGGCGTCGGCGCCCCCGAGAGGATGTAGCAGTGCCCGTGTGGTCGGCGACGGTTGCGCGTGCGGACGATGGCGCGCTCACCGTGGGCGGCTGCGACGTGCGTGCGCTCGCGGCCGAGTACGGGACCCCGCTGTACGTGGTCGACGAGGCGGATTTTCGTTCTCGAGCGGCCGGGTTCCGCGACCACTTTG
>JAYTGI010000242.1:0-1575 GCA_043733605.1 Demequina sp.
GCGCGTGTGGGGGCATCTGGTCTCCGACACGTCGCTCGCTGAGTTGCACTCGTTCGCACGTGCGGTTGGCATCCCGGAACGCGGCTTTGACCTGGACCACTATGACGTTCCAGAAGACATTCATGAGCGACTGATTGCCGCAGGCGCGCAACTTGTCGACGGGCGCGAACTGGTGCGACGCCTCCGCGCATCGGGCCTGCGGGTCACCGCAGCCGCGCGCCGGCGCTGAACGCCCCTGCCCTATCCCCCCACGCCGCCGGTAGTTCCGCGACCTCAACGCTACGAACCAATTTCATCCATGACGGGCTCCCGCCGATCCGCGGGCCGCTGCGCGAGAACCCGGCGCGTCGCTTCTTTTGTGGTTCCCAGTGTCGGGGCGGCGTGCGTGGTACCCCGACCGACCACGGACAGGGAAACGCGGGCGGCCCGCCTGGCCGTGGCGAAACGGAGAAGACGAAGGGCCCCGAGGATCTCTCCTCGGGGCCCTTCGTGTGTGTCAGCTGCGCATGAAAAAGACGTGGACTAGAAGGCTGTGGACTAGAAGCCCATGCCACCCATGTCGCCACCGCCGCCGCCACCGGCGTTTGACGCCGGCTCCGGCTTGTCGGCCACAACGGCCTCGGTGGTGAGGAACAGGGCCGCGATCGAGGCTGCGTTCTGCAGGGCAGAGCGCGTCACCTTGACCGGGTCGTTCACGCCGGCTGCGAGGAGGTCCTCGTAGACGTTGGTCGCGGCGTTGAGGCCGTGACCCAAGGGCAGGCCCTTGACCTTCTCGACCACGACGCCACCCTCGAGGCCTGCGTTGATCGCGATCTGGCGAAGAGGCGCCGTGACGGCGAGCTCGACGATGCGAGCACCGGTTGCCTCGTCACCCTCAAGGTGAAGGTTGGCGAAGGCGATAGCACCTGCCTGAATGAGAGCCACGCCACCACCGGCGACGATGCCCTCTTCGACGGCGGCCTTCGCGTTGCGAACGGCGTCCTCGATGCGGTGCTTGCGCTCCTTGAGCTCGACCTCGGTTGCGGCTCCGGCCTTGATGACCGCAACGCCGCCAGCCAACTTGGCCAGGCGCTCCTGCAGCTTCTCGCGGTCGTAGTCCGAGTCCGATTTCTCGATCTCGGCACGGATCTGCTTGACGCGACCCTCGATCAGCTCTTTGGCGCCGCCACCCTCAACAATTGTGGTCTCGTCCTTAGTGACGGTGACCTTGCGGGCCGTACCGAGCAGGTCGATCGTGGCGTTCTCGAGGGACAAGCCAACGGACTCCGCAATGACGGTTCCGCCTGTGAGAATGGCCATGTCCTGAAGCATCGCCTTGCGACGGTCTCCAAAGCCGGGGGCCTTAACTGCCACCGCGCGGAACGTGCCACGAATCTTGTTCACGACCAACGTGGCCAGCGCCTCGGACTCGACGTCCTCCGCGATGATCGCGAGGGGCTTGCCCGTCGCCATGACCTTCTCAAGCAAGGGAAGCAGATCCTTGATGCTGGAGATCTTCGACTCGATCAGGAGCACCAGCGCGTCTTCGAGGACGGCTTCCTGGCGCTCGGGGTCGGTGACGAAGTAGGCGGAAAG
>JAYTGI010000243.1:0-1573 GCA_043733605.1 Demequina sp.
GACATGGAGAAGCCCGTGCCAATGGACAGGCTGGTGTGTGGCGACGTGGGCTTCGGCAAGACGGAGATCGCAGTGCGCGCCGCGTTCAAGGCCATTCAGGACGGTACGCAGGTAGCGATCCTGTGCCCAACGACGCTCCTGGTCAAGCAGCACGTTGACACGTTTTCCGAGCGATTCGCGCCGTTCCCTGTCAAGGTAGCGGCGCTGTCGCGCTTCCAGACCGACAAGGAGGCCAAACAGGTCGTCGACGGCCTGGCCGACGGCACGATCGACCTGGTCATCGGCACCCACCGCCTCATCACGGGCTCCGTGCGCTTCAAGAAGCTCGGGCTGGTGATCATCGACGAGGAGCAGCGCTTCGGCGTCGAGCACAAGGAGACTCTCAAGGCGATGCGCACCGACGTCGACGTGCTCGCGATGTCGGCCACGCCGATACCGCGCACTCTCGAGCTTGCGGTGACGGGCATCAGGGAGATGTCGACGCTTGCCACGCCGCCCGAGGAGAGGCACCCGATCCTCACGTACGTTGGTCCTCACGAGGAGGCCCAAGTGGCCGCAGCTGTGCGTCGCGAGCTCATGCGCGACGGCCAGGTCTTCTACATCCACAACGCGGTCAAGACGATCAACCGCGCCGCGAACAAGATCGCCGAACTCGTGCCAGAAGCCCGAGTGGCCGTCGCGCACGGGCAGATGGGGGAGAAGGAGCTGGAGCGCGTCATCGTCGACTATTACGACAAGCGTTACGACGTGCTCGTGTGCACCACCATCGTCGAGACGGGTTTGGATATCCCCAACGCAAACACCCTGATCGTTGAGCGTGCCGACACCTTTGGGCTTTCTCAGTTGCACCAGTTGCGCGGGCGAGTGGGACGGGCGAGGGAGCGCGCGTACGCGTACTTCCTCTACCCGCCGGACAAGACGCTGACCGAGACCGCCCACGACCGTTTGCAAACCATCGCGGCCAACACCGACCTCGGTTCCGGAATGGCGGTCGCGCTCAAGGACCTCGAGATTCGCGGCGCGGGCAATCTGCTTGGCGGCGAGCAATCGGGGCACATCGAGGGGGTTGGTTTCGATCTGTACATCCGCATGGTCGGAGAGGCCGTTGCGGGCTTCAGGGGAGAACCGGAGGGGCATCCTCCGATCACGATCGATCTACCCATCGACGCACACATTCCGACCGAGTACATCGAGCACGAGCGCTTGCGCCTCGAGGCGTATCGCAAGATCGCCGATGCCGACACGGAGGAGGAGTTCGCGCGCATCGAGGACGAGTTGGCGGACCGGTACGGAGCCATCCCCGAGCAGGTGGGCAACCTCTTCTCGGTGGCAAGGCTCCGACTCGACCTGCGAGCCGCGGGTGTCACCGAGGTGGTTTCCCAAGGCAAACACGTGAGGTTGGCGCCCGTGGCGCTCCCCGACTCTGCTGCCATGCGCATCACCAGGCTGTACCCAGGCACCCTGATCAAGCCCGCAGTGAGGCAAGTCCTCGTCGCAGCCCCGACGACGGCCCGCATCGGCGGTCAGCCGATTGAAGGCCTGGCGTTGCTCGACTGGGTGCGCGAGGTGCTGA
>JAYTGI010000244.1:0-1572 GCA_043733605.1 Demequina sp.
GTGGTTCAGGTGCTGCTTGGCGCCCTCTCGTTCCTCATCCCCGTTGCCCTCGGCGGCGGCCCCAAGAGCGCGCGGGCCTCGCATCGTGAGCTCTCCCGCGCGGGCCGAACCAGGGTGGTCGCCATCAATGCGAGCCTCGCGGTGGGCCTCTTGCCCGTTCCGCCCACGGTGCGGTGGGTGGCGGCCTCGATCATCGTTGCCGCCGTCGTGGCGTTCCTCGCGCTGCTTGGCCGCGCGGTCATCGCGTGGAGTCGCGTCCGCAAGGCGCTCTGAGGAGTCGCCTAGTCCCTGCGGGTGGGCTCCCACCCGCGGCGTGCGACCCTGCTTCCCGTGCTGTGCGGCGTGCGGGTGCGGTACACGACGTACGGGCGCACCACGTATTGCAGGGGCGCACTGAAGACGTGCACGAGGCGAGTGAAGGGCCAGACGCTGAAGAGCAACAGCCCCGCCACCACGTGCAGTTGGAAGATCAGGGGAGCCGCGGCCATGTGTTCCGGCTGCGGCTGGAACATCAACACCGACCGCGCCCACACGGACACGTCCTCGCGATAGTTGTGCCCCGTGCCAAGCAGGCCCGACGCGAACCACGACGCGCTGATTCCAAGCACCACCGCGCTCGCCAGGAAGACGTACATGACCTTGTCGTTTGTCGTCGTGCGTTGGAACACCCTGGCGTTGCTGCGCCGCCTGTAGATGAGAAGCGCCATGCCTATGACCGTCGCGGCGCCCGCAACAAGGCTGAGTGGCATTGTCACCGAGTGATACACGGACTCCTTGACGCCCCACGCCTCGGTCCAAGATTCGGGGATGAGCAGCCCCATGAAGTGGCCGCCGATCACGGCAAGCGCGCCAAAGTGAAAGAGCGGGCTGGCGATGCGCATGATGCGCGTCTCGTAGAGCTGGCTCGAGCGCGTCGTCCAGCCGAACTTGTCGTAGCGGTACCTCCAGACGAGGCCGACGGCGAGCGTGGCCGCGGCGACGTAGGGGAGCACCACCCAGAGCAACAGGTTGGCGCTCGAGGGAGCGCCGGATTCGATGGCCGCCATGACCAACGTGTTCATCTGCGTCCTCCGATATCGCCGATGGAAATGGCCGTGGGGAACGGATCGAGCCCCACCGTCTCCACGGGCGGCCCGCTCTTGGCCAGCGAGGCCATTCGTTCGGCGATCTGAGGTGTCATTCCTGGCAGCGTGGCCAAGACCGCGTCGAGGACGTGCACATATGGGGAACCCATGTGGTCGAGGGCCTCGCGAAGCAAGCCAATCGCCACGCGATGCTCGACCAGCAGGGCATCACCCGTGAGCGCATTGCCAATCGCGGCGAACTCGAGCACCACGGCAAGGTGGTCGGGGAGCTCGGAATCTCCGACGTCGAACCCGCTCGCCAGGTAGGCCTGCTTGAAGCGCAGGATCGAGAAGCCACGGTTTCGCGTGTCCCCATCGGTCCAGTACGTCAGGTAGGGGCAGGCCTTGCGCTTCAGGTCGAATGTGGCGACGTAGTCGCGCTGTGCGTCGAGAAGCGGCACCTCTTCGAGGTAGGCCAGGAAGTGGCGTAGCGCGTTGCGCACCTTGG
>JAYTGI010000245.1:0-1571 GCA_043733605.1 Demequina sp.
GATCTTCCCTCGACAATCGCGGGGCCGTCCCTGTGAATCAGGTCAAGCGCGCTCGCCGCTAGATGAGGAACCCTCAGCCCCGCACCCGGCATGGCGGACGCGAGACGGTTCGTCACAAAGTCGGAATCGATGACGATGCCTTCAAAGGTCGTGCCCCCGATGGCGACCGTCGCCCCCCCGTCGGTCGAGACCAGATCGATCGTGACGGTCTCGCCGTCGGTCGCGGCAAGGATTCCCCTGTCGTCGACATCAACGAGCGTGATGCTTCTTGACACCAGCCGCTCGGCACCGCGCGCCTGGAAGCGACCGGTGAGCGACGGGCTCGCGTTGATGATGCATGCGGGCGAACGATCGGCGAGCATCTCCGCGGATGCCGCATCAAGGTCTGCCCTGTCGATGATCGCAATATCACCCTTGCGGAGCCTGCGAGCGAGAATGCGCGGATCGTGGCCGACGCGAACGACGCCAGAAACCGACGATGCGCCTGCGGTGGAACGGGAAAGCTTCATCCCGTCATGGTGCCACGCGGGCGGCGTCGATGAGCTCAAGGGCGTGGGCGCGCGCCGTGGCCGACTCTTCTTCGCCAGAAAGCAAGCGCGCGACCTCACGCACCCGATCCTCTCCCTGAACCTCAATCACGTGGGAGACAGTGACGGCGCCGTCGGAGGCCTTGGTGACCACCACGTGCCTGTCCGCATACGCCGCGACCTGCGCCAAGTGCGTCACGACGATCACTTGGTGGTTCCGCGCGAGGGCCGCGAGCCTCTGGCCAACGGATTGAGCGGCCTTGCCGCCGACTCCGGCATCCACCTCGTCAAAGACGAAGGTGTGCGATTCGTCGCCAGCACCCGCAAGAGTGACCTCGACTGCAAGCATGATCCGAGAGAGCTCGCCGCCAGATGCCGCATCGGCAATAGGGCGCGCGGGCGCACCTGGGTGGGCCGAAAGGAGCCACGCCACATCGTCGGCGCCGTGGGGGCCCGGTTCCTTGTCGGTGACGCGCACGTCGACCTTGGCGTCGGGCATCGCCAATTCGGCAAGCTCCGTTCTGACACTGACAGACAAGCGCTTGGCGGCCTCGCTTCGTCCCACGGTCAACTGTGCGGCACGCTCGACCAAGGTGCCGCGGGCAGCCTTCTCTACCGCCTTCGCGTTGCCGATGACGCCGTCCCAGTCAGCACCCTCGGCCAGGTCGGCGTCGATGCGCTCGCGCAGCCTCACCAACTCGTCCGCACCGCACGCGAATCGCCTCTCCAGCGCCGCGATCGCTGAGAGCCTCGAATGCAAGGAATCGAGTCGCGCGGGATCGGCGTCGAGCCTGTCGATATACGACGCGAGCTCTTGGGCAACGTCAGCGGCCCCGTAAGCGAAGTCGGCGACCCTGACGGCCAGCGCGCCCAAGACCGGGTCGTGGTCGCCACCGTCGGTAAGGGCGCGTCGCGCCGCCTCGAGCGCCGATGCCGCCGTCACTGCCGCATCGCCCGCGAGGGCATCGTGAGCCGAGGCGGCATCGGTGCGGAGCGACTCCGCGTGGGACAAGACCTGTGTCTGCCCGGCAAGCTCCGCCTTCT
>JAYTGI010000246.1:0-4713 GCA_043733605.1 Demequina sp.
AACCGTCAGATCGAGGCAGCTCGTATCGCCATGACGCGTCACGTCAAGCGTGGTGGAAAGGTGTGGATTAACATCTACCCCGACCGCCCGCTCACCAAGAAGCCCGCCGAAGTGCGCATGGGTTCCGGTAAGGGTTCACCCGAGTGGTGGATCGCCAACGTGAAGCCAGGTCGTATTCTCTTCGAGCTCGCGGGTGTCCCAGAGGAGTTAGCACGCGAGGCCATGAGCCGCGCCCAGCACAAGCTCCCCATGAAGACTCGCTTCATCGTTCGCGAAGGTGGTGGCAACTCATGACTATCGGTACCCAGGGCCTCATGCCGCCCGAGTTGGACGCTATGGAGGATGAGCGCCTCACAGAGGAGCTCAAGAAGGCGAAGGCTGAGTTGTTCAACCTTCGTTTTCAGTCCGCCACCGGTCAGCTCGAAAACCATGGCCGACTCAAAGCAGTGAAGCGCGACATCGCCAGGATCTACACGATCCTTCGTGAGCGCGAGCTCGGCATCCGTACCGCTCCCGCGGCGAAGTCGTAAGTAGAGGTAAGAGAAATGTCGACCAACAAGCACACGACGGCCACCGTCGAACACCGCGCGCAACGCAAGACGCGTCGCGGCTACGTCACCAGCGACAAGATGGATAAGACCATCACGATCGAGGTCGAGGACCGCGTCAAGCACGCGCTCTACGGCAAGGTCTTGCGTCGCTCGTCCAAGATCAAGGTCCACGACGAGGAAAACACAGCCGGTATCGGCGACCTCGTTCTCGTGATGGAGACCCGCCCGCTGTCAGCGTCCAAGCGCTGGCGCCTGGTGGAGATCCTCGAGAAGGCCAAGTAACCAACGTTCGACCAGGCTCGTCGCCGAGATGCGGCGAGAACCAGACGACAGGAGAGAAGACATGATTCAGCAGGAGTCGCGACTACGCGTCGCCGACAACACGGGTGCCAAGGAAATCTTGTGCATCCGCGTGCTCGGGGGCTCGCACCGTCGCTACGCCGGAATCGGCGACGTCATCGTCGCCACGGTGAAGGATGCCATTCCTGGCGGAAACGTCAAGAAAGGCGAGGTCGTCAAGGCCGTCATCGTCCGCACCGTGAAAGAGACGCGTCGCATTGACGGTTCGTACATCAAGTTCGATGAGAACGCCGCAGTCATCCTTAAGGGCAAGGACACGGACCCTCGTGGCACGCGCATCTTTGGCCCCGTGGGCCGTGAGTTGCGCGACAGGAAGTTCATGAAGATCGTGTCGCTCGCACCGGAGGTGATCTAGTCACATGGCGAAGATCAAGAAGGGCGACCTGGTGGTCGTCATCGCTGGCGGAGACCGTGGCCAACAGGGACGAGTGCTCGAGGTCATCACTGACTCAGAGCGGATCGTTGTTGAAGGCATCAACCGCGTCCAACGTCACGTCAAGCCGGGCACGCGTCGCGACAACATGGAGGGCGGCATCGTCACCATCGAGGCGCCGCTGCACGTGTCAAACGTGATGCTTGTGGACCCGGACACCAAGAAGGGCACCCGTGTGGGTTACCGCACGGAGCAGGTCGAGCGAGACGGCCGCAAGCGCACTGCGCGCGTGCGTGTTGCCAAGCGCTCGGGTAAGGACATCAGCTGATGGCGACCGAAACCGTCACCACGCCACGCCTCAAAGCGCGGTACCGCTCAGAGATCGTCGCGACGCTGAACGAAGAGTTCGGCTACGCCAACATCATGCAGGTTCCCGGCCTTGTGAAGGTCGTTGTGAACATGGGTGTGGGCGAGGCCGCCAAGGACTCGAAGCTCATCGAAGGTGCCATCAAGGACCTCATCGCGATCACCGGCCAGAAGCCGCAGGTCACCAAGGCCAGGAAGTCCATCGCACAGTTCAAGCTGCGCGAGGGCCAGAACATTGGTGCTCACGTGACTCTTCGCGGTGACCGCATGTGGGAGTTCCTCGACAGGCTTCTGTCGACGGCGCTGCCTCGCATCCGCGACTTCCGTGGCCTCAGCCCCAAGCAGTTCGACGGGCGTGGCAACTACACCTTCGGTCTCACGGAGCAGTCGATGTTCCACGAGATCGACCAGGACAGGATTGACCGAGTGCGCGGCATGGACATCACAGTTGTCACCACCGCCACCACCGACGACGAGGGTCGCTCGCTGCTAAAGCAGCTGGGCTTCCCCTTCAAGGAGAAGTAGCCATGGCGAAAACCTCTCTCAAGGTGAAGGCGGCCAGCAAGCAGAAGTTTGCTGTGCGCGCTTACACCAGGTGCCAGAAGTGCGGACGTCCGCACTCCGTGTACCGCAAGTTCGGCCTGTGCCGCGTGTGCTTCCGCGACATGGCTCACCGCGGTGAGCTTCCGGGCATCACCAAGAGCAGCTGGTAAACCACTACGTCGCAGGTCCCATGCGGAAACCACGGCGAGGAAGAGTGACTCACTCATGACAATGACTGACCCGATCGCAGACATGCTCACGCGTCTGCGTAACGCCAATACGGCGCACCATGACACGGTGTCGATGCCACATTCGAAGATCAAGGCGAACATCGCCAAGATCCTCGAGCAGCAGGGCTACATCGTCGGCTCGTCCGTGGCTGATGCCGCGGTGGGCAAGACCTTGACGCTTACCTTGAAGTTCGGTCCGGACCGCTCGCGTGCCCTCGCAGGCATTCGCCGCATCTCGAAGCCTGGACTGCGCGTATATGCGAAGTCGACCAACCTCCCTAAGGTCCTTGGTGGCCTGGGAGTGGCAATTCTGTCCACCTCCTCCGGTCTGCTTACTGACCGTGAGGCCGCAAAGAAGGGCGTGGGCGGCGAAGTCGTCGCCTGGGTCTGGTAACCGGGAAAGGAGAACACTGCAATGTCTCGCATTGGAAAGATTCCCGTTCCGGTTCCCGCCGGAGTGGACGTCTCGATCGACGGTGCCGCGATTACCGTGAAGGGCCCCAAGGGCTCCCTCACGCACAACGTGGCATCCCCGATCGAAGTGGAGAAGGGCGACGGCACCATTGAGGTGAAGCGTCCCAACGACGAGCGCATCAGCAAGTCGCTGCACGGCCTGACGCGCACGCTTGTGGCCAACATGGTCACCGGCGTGACCGAAGGATACGAGAAGAAGCTTGAGATCGTCGGCACGGGTTACCGCGTCGCGCTCAGGGAGGCGGGCCTCGAGTTTGCCCTCGGCTTCTCACACCCCGTGTTTGTGACGGCACCTGAAGGCATCGCCTTCGCTGTCGAGTCGCCCACCAAGTTCTCGGTGGCCGGTATCGACAAGCAGCAGGTGGGCGAGGTCGCCGCCAATATTCGCAAGATTCGTAAGCCCGAGCCGTACAAGGGCAAGGGCGTCCGCTACGCAGGCGAGATCGTTCGTCGCAAGGCCGGAAAGACGGGTAAGAAGTAATGGGTATCTCGATCAGGGGCAAGGGCAAGGCGATCGCTCGCGAGCGTCGTCACTTCCGCCTGCGCAAGAAGATCTCAGGGACCGCAGCGCGGCCCCGCCTCGTCGTGACGCGTTCAGCGCGCCACATGATGGCACAGGTTGTCGACGACACGCTGGGCAAGACCATCGTGTCGGCGTCGACCCTCGAAGCCGATCTGCGCGCCCTCAAGGGCGACAAGACGGCCAAGGCAAGCAAGGTCGGCCAGCTGGTCGCCGAGCGCGCCAAGGCGGCCGGTGTCGAGGCGGTCGTGTTCGACCGCGGCGGCAACCAGTACCACGGTCGCGTTGCGGCGGTGGCCGACGGCGCCCGAAAGGGCGGCCTGGCCCTGTAGCCGGGACGTAAAGGACTGATACATATGGCTGATAACAACAGCGGCCGTCGCGACAATAACCGTCGCGGCAACGAGCCGGACAACAAGTTCATCGAGCGCGTGGTCACCATCAACCGCGTCTCCAAGGTCGTGAAGGGCGGACGTCGCTTCAGCTTCACCGCCCTCGTGGTCGTTGGCGACGGTGAAGGTAACGTTGGCGTCGGATACGGCAAGGCCAAGGAAGTGCCCTCGGCGATTTCGAAGGGTGTGGAAGAGGCCAAGCGGGCCTTCTTCCGCGTCCCGAGGATCCAGGGCACCATTCCTCACGCCGTTCAAGGTGAGGCAGCGGCGGGCGTCGTGTTCCTGCGCCCCGCCTCTCCAGGTACCGGTGTGATCGCGGGTGGACCCGTGCGCGCCGTCCTGGAGTGTGCTGGCATTCACGACGTGCTCTCCAAGTCGCTCGGTTCGTCGAACGCGATCAACATCGTGCACGCGACGGTGGACGCCCTCAAGCGTCTCGAGCTGCCCCAACAAGTCGCGGCTCGCCGTGGTTTGCCGGTCGAAGATGTCGCGCCCGCAGCTCTGCTACGTGCCCAGGCAGCGGGGATCAAGTAATGCCCCGCCTCAAGGTGACACAGAAGCGTTCGGAAATCGGCACCAAGCCGCAGCACCGCGAGACCTTGCGTTCGCTCGGTCTCAAGCGTGTCAATGACATTGTCGTAAAGGAAGACCGTCCCGAGATTCGCGGGATGGTCAATGCGGTTCGCCATTTGGTGACCGTGGAGGAGGTCGAGTAATGGCCGAGGAAAAGAAGGACGCCGCCAAGGCGCCCGCGAAGAAGCCTGCTGCCAAGGCGACTGCTGCCAAAGCTCCGGCCAAGGCGGTCGCTGCCAAGGCCGCAACCAAGGCTCCTGCTGCGGAGAAGGCGGTCGCCGCCAAGGCTCCTGCCAAGGCCGCAACCAAGGCTCCTGCTGCGGAGAAGGCG
>JAYTGI010000247.1:0-4710 GCA_043733605.1 Demequina sp.
GAGTGGCCGGCCTACGCGCTGCAGCAGGGCTATGCGGCGCCCGTGACGGGGCTGGCGGTCAACGTGGGCAAGAAGACCGCGGGTGAGTACGCGCAGCGCTGGCCGGACCCTGCCGCGAACGCCGCAGACGAGTTTGCCGCCAGGCTCACGGAGCGTGGCATGACTGTGACTCGAGGCGCGGTGCGGTCGGGTGCGGCAGGCGACGAGGTGGGGCGCGTCGAGTCCGCACCACTCGCCGACGTGGTGGAGTACATGCTGCACGAGTCAGACAACACGGTCGCGGAGGACCTCACGAGGGTGCTCGCGATCGAGACTGGCCGCACGGCAGACCCCGCGCAATCGATGGAAGCGCTGACCGAGTCTCTCGCGGCTCTGGGCGTAGACCTCACGGGTCTCCAGCTGTATGACGGGGCGGGGTTCTCGACGCGAAATAGCATTCCTCCCAGCGCATTGACCCACTCAGTACGGGCGGCGGCGATGGCCGAGCCGACCCATGACCTCTTGGGATGGCTCGCCGAGGCTGGCCTCACGGGGACTCTCGACAACCGCTTCGAGTCGTCACGTGGTGCGGGAGTGGTGCGCGCCAAGACGGGGTCGCTCACGGGAGTGACCGCCCTCGCAGGCATCGTGATCACCGCCGATGGCAGGCCTCTGGTTTTCGCCGCTCTTGCAGACGGAATGGCCTACGGTCAGGAGGGCCCACGCACGGCAATCGACGAGTTCGCCGATGCCTTGGCACAATGTGGGTGTCAGCCGTGAGAATTCCTCGCGACAGCGACAGCGATATCTTCGACGAGGGAGAAATGTGACGGGTCCCCATCCCTCAGTGGCCGCGACACGCAATGCGGTTCGCGAGTCTCTCGACGGCGTCGACATGGGGTCGCGTATATGGGTTGCGTGCTCGGGGGGACCCGATTCTCTCGCACTTGCCGCGGCCGCCGCATTCGTGAGTCGCAAGGAGGGCTTCCTCTCGGGAGCCATCGTTGTTGACCATGGGCTCTCGGCGAAATCGGGCATCGTTGCCGAGCAGGCGGTTGCTCAAGCGCGCAAGGCAGGCATCCACACCATCTTTGTTGAGAGGGTCCTTGTGGGTCGAGAGGGCGGTCTCGAGGCGGCAGCGCGCAAGGCGCGGTACGCCGCCCTGGATCGCAGGGCCGATGCCGAGGGCGGGCTCACCCCGCACATCCTGTTGGGCCACACGATGGACGACCAAGCGGAGACGGTTCTGCTCGCACTTGCGAGAGGTTCAGGTGCGCGAGCGCTCGCGGGAATGCCTGTCAAGAGGGGGCGATTTGTGCGTCCCTTTTTGTCGCTGCGCCGCAAGGACACCGTGGCCGCGTGCGAGGCGCTTGAACTCACGCCGTGGTTCGATCCCACGAATGAGCCCGATGGCGGCCCTCGCCGTTCGGCCTTGCGCGGCATCGTCATGCCCGCGCTTGTCGACGTCCTCGGCCAAGGCGTCATCTCGGGGCTCGCGCGGTCAGCAGCACTGTTGCAGGCCGATGCGGACGAGCTTGAGCGACAGGCGCGATCCGCGATTCGAGCCACCGAATCTCAAGTGAGGGGCGACGAGTGGCGGTGCGACATGCTCGCCGCGCTTCCCGACGCGATCAGGACCCGCATGCTCAAGATGATCGCTGAGAATAAGGGGACGGGCCCGCTTGCGGCATCGCATGTCGCCGCGCTCGACCGTCTGATCATGACGTACTCGGGCCAAGGTGCGGTCTGGCTCCCCGGCGGGTACGAAGCGCGGCGCGAGTATGGCAGGCTGATCTTTACCCACCCTCTGGAGCGCTTCGAGCACCCCGACGAGAACGGAAACCCCGAGTGAGCCCCGATTTTTCCCACGCCGCCTTCACGATGGACGACTTCACGCGAGTGGTGGTGACCGATAAGCAGATCGCCACCAAGCTTGACGAGCTTGCGGTGCAAATCCGTGTGGACTACGCGGGCAAGGATCTGCTGCTCGTGGGTGTGCTCAAGGGGGCAGTCATGGTGATGGCAGACCTCGCGCGCAGGCTTCCCCCGTACGTGCAAATGGACTGGATGGCGGTGTCTTCTTACGGCTCTGGCACGCGTTCGTCCGGTGTGGTGCGGATCTTGAAGGATCTTGATGCCGACCTCACTGGCCGCCACGTGCTGGTCGTCGAGGACATCATCGACACCGGCGTGACGCTGTCTTGGCTGCTGGGGAACTTGCGTTCTCGCGGCGCCGAGTCTGTCGAGGTGGCGGCACTATTGCGCAAGCCGGACGCCGTCCAGGTCGAGATTGACGTCAAGTACGTCGGCTTCGACATTCCCAACGAGTTTGTCGTAGGTTACGGCCTGGACTGGGCGGAGAAGTACCGCACGCTGCCGTTCGTCGCGATTCTCAAGCCAAGCGTTTACGGCGAGGGGTAGGCCCTTCCGCGCGATTCCGAACTGCCCGTCGCTCCGAACCGCGAACGCCGAACCCCGAACGCCGAACTTCGCGACTCGAGCCGAGGCGCGTACGGCCCGACCTTGGCAGTTGGCGTGTCGCTTTGTGGCAATTGCCGGCTGACGGGATCGGTTCGAATAAAGCCAAGGCATCGGCCGTCGTCATGCCCGTAGCTTCAGTGCGTCGCTCTTCACCGCGTAGCCCGCGCGCTCCGCGGATCTGAATCAGCTTGCCGCGGCCGAGGCGCCACATCGTGTAAGTGTGGTGAGGACGCTTGGGAATCCGATTGATGGGAAGGGTGCGGTTCTTCACGTGACTCTGGTCAGGGCTGAAAATCCCGCTAACGTGGTCGAATATCCGTACAACAATTCGATTTGAATGTCACGGCGACGCGTCGGGGGTTTTGGGGCATTTGCGGGCATTTACGAACCGCGCAGTCGGATGGCGCCACGGCGCCCGCCGCGATGTTGACGCGAAATTCGTGCTTCGGGCGCAAATACCAGGCGCCTTTAAGGTCTAGTGTGAGACGAGCGCCGGGAATTCACGCGGCGCCTGTGGGGTCAACGTTGACATCGCACACAATGCATGAGGGGTGGAAAGCATGAACGCGCTATCTATTTTCGGGGGAAGAAGTCGGCTGACGGTCAGGGCCATGGTCGCCACATTGGCGCTTGTTCTCATCGGAGCAACGGCACTCATTGGCGCTAGTGCACGCCCGGCCAACGCGACAACAGACACGGGTTCCATCACAGGCACCGTCACGGCGCCCGCGGCGAGCAACCCCAACTGGTACAAGGGCATCAGCGTGCAGGTGTCCAAGAGTGACTTTACCTCCGTCGACAGTTCGAGCGGTGTTGCCGCGAATGGTAGTTACGCAGTGACCGGATTGGCGCCCGGTTCCTACTATGTGATGTTCTACACAGATTCGTTTGCCCTACTGGATAGCTCCGCCATCGGACCTAACAATCTGGTGACTGAGTTCTACAACGACGCGACAACCGACGCTGCGCTCCAACTCGTGACGGTCACGGCAGGCGTCACCACGTCCGGTATCAACGCCGAATTGTCTCCTGGAGCCACCATCACCGGCACAGTGACCGCGGCGGCCGGCTATTCTCGCTATGTTGGAATTAGCGCCGTCTCGCTCGACAGCGGAAGCCCATATCGAGACGCGTACCTCGACTCGCCCGGCGCCTACACCATCACCGGGTTGCTTCCGGGAACATACAAGGTCGAGTTCTGGGTGAACGACAGCGCCAGCGTTGTCGGGCAGTTCTATGGCAACGCCCCCACTTCTTCGCTTGCGACGGTAATCACGGTCGGCGCCGCCGGAACCGTCGTGACGGGCATCGATGCGCAACTGAAGGTCGCGGTTCCATCCTCGGTGCAGGTAGCGCAGCCGCAGCGGTTGGCTGATCTTCCACAGGTCTCCGCCGGTCAGGCACCCAGGTGCGTGGCGGTAGTTGGCACGTTTGGTATTCCCGCCGATGCGACCGGTGTGGTCTTCAACGTGACGGCTGCTGGTGCTGAGGGTCCTGGTAACGCGGTGGTGTATCCCGACACTTATGGGAACGGCGCGACTCCTCCTCCGAACGCTTCCACCGTGAACTTTGAGTCGGGTAAGGATGTGGCGAACAGTGCATTGGTGCAGTTGCCCGCTGACGGCAAGGTGTGTGTCGCTGTCCAGGGTGCAAAGCTTGGACGCCTCATCTTGGACGTCACCGGATATGTGACGGGCAATCAAGGAGTTTCGTTGTTCTCGGCTCAGCGCGTGGTCGATACCAGGCCTGGTGGTTATCACGTAGGCACGGCGATCGGTCCCGTGAAGCCTGGCTCGGTGAACACCGTCGAGATCTTTGGGGTCGGCGATGTTCCCTACACCGCGGTCGGCGTGATTGCGAACGTCACAGTTACCGGCGTGACGGGTCCGGGTCACTTGAAGGTGTGGGCTGCCGATCAAGACCGCCCGAACACGTCGGTGGTGAACTACGCGTCAGGTCAGGACAAGGCCAACGGTCAGTACCTGTCGTTGTCTGCGGACGGGAAGATCAACTTTGAGTCTGTTGCTTCCTCGGCCAACGTGATCATTGATATCACGGGCTATGTGACGGCTCGTTCTCCAATCGTGTCGACCGTTCCCACGAGGATTGTGGAAACCAGGGCCTCTGAGGGTGTGATCGGTCCGATCAATGGCCGGTTGGGTAAGCAACAGATTTACTCGGTGTCGATCCCCACGTGGGTGGTGCCAGCTGGTGCGACCGCAGTGATGCTCAACGTCACCGCAGTTCAGC
>JAYTGI010000248.1:0-12248 GCA_043733605.1 Demequina sp.
CTCATCACTCGTCCGTCGTTCCAGGTAACAATGGGGTCTTCAAGCCCACGGTGGTGGACAAGGGCCGCGTCGTAGCACTGTGGGAGCGCAAACTCATGGCCAAGTCGGTTCGCGTGACCGTGACCCCACTGACCACAGTCGACGGCGCATCGACTATCAACAACCCGACGCTTGTCAACAACCCCACGCGGCGCCGCCTTGAGAACGCGGCCCAGGAGTACGCCGCTTACGAAAACCGGCCGCTCGAGGTGCGCTGGGTGAGCGGCTAAAAATCGACCCGAACCACGCGTCGGAGCTTTGACGGTGTGCTCACCAGGGCAAACCCGGCCGCCTCGAAGGCCCCCATCGGCCCCACGTAGAGCTGTCCCCAGATGATCTCCTTGCCCGGCTCCGTCACCATCGGATAGGCCTCGATCGCGCGCGCACCTGCGGCCCGAGCGTGCTCAATCGTGGCGGCCGCGAGCGCATACGTGAGGCGCTCGCCTCTGAACTCCTTGCGCACAATGAAGCACGACACGACCCAGACGCCCTCGTCGGCCTTATCCTCGTCGCGCCCGAGCCACGGAGTCCTGGCGCGCAGGAGCCTCTGGTAGTGGGTGCGCGGTTCGACGGCGACCCAACCCGCTGGCATACCACCCACGTAGGCAACCAGCCCTGCGGTTTCCTGGGCGTCGTCACGATCGCAACCCGTCTGTTCGCGCAGGTGTGCCATGTGCGCATCAGGGGAGATTGACGCCCAGTCCTTGTCGCGGTGCTTGAACCATTGGCATCCGCAGCTGCGCGTGTCGCCGCTGGTCGCAAATATTGCCTGAAGGTCCTCCCAGGAGGCCAGATTTGCCGGCACGATGCGCACGTCGTCCATCCGTCGATGCTACCGAGGGGGCCGACGCGCGCGCGGCGGAATCATGAACAACTCCGCGTTCGGGGTACGCGGCAACCCGGCCCGGAATCCAGCTGCGTTCTCCTTTTGCCGTGACCAGGCCAATGGCGGCGCCAAGGTTGAGGGGAAGTCCGAAGCTTCCGGTTCGACTGAGGCGTTGAGCTATGGCGCGCTCCCTTGGGCCTTGTCGGTGTGGTGAGGAGGGACCCATTAGTTCCACGGGACCACCAGGCGCGGGTTTTGGCACGGCGGTACCCTCATGAAATGACCGAAAGGCCAATACGCGACCTGCCCTGGCGTCACCCCGTCCAAACCGGCCACCTTGGCCACACGTGAGCAACTGAGAGCGACCTACGGGCTCGAGCGTCGCGCCGAGCACAGTCACCGTGGCGCCGGACTTCATGAGGAGACCCGCATGCACTATGTGATGTTCATCGTCGCTGATCCCGACCACACCGCAGCCGATGCAGACGCCGCTCCCGACATCGACGACTGGTTTAGCTACGCGCTCAAGCGCGGCGAATACGCGCTCGGCGTTCGCTGCGAGGACAGGAAGAGCGCGCGGACGGTGCGCGTGCGTGGCGGAGAGACGCTCGTCACGGAGGGCACGTTTACGGACTCCGTCGAGTGGATCGAGGGCTTTGCGCTCATCGAGGCCAAGACGTTCGACGACGCGCTCGAACTTGCGCGACGCCTTCCCGCCTCCCACAACGGCCGCGTCGAACTCAGGCCCGTGCACTCATTTGGCGGTCCACTGCTAGGCACATGACAGGCGCGCCGCCCCGTTCCCTTGCCCGCTAAGCGTCGACGACGCGCCCCGTGACGTCCTCGGGCGTCGCCTCGCGCGCGTCGAGCATGTCCGTATACACGGTGATCTTGTGATGGAGGAACGCCATGCGTTCCACGTCCGCTTCCATACGCTCGCGCAGTTCCTCGCGATAGCGGGTCAGCACCGCGACGCGGTCGGCGACGGTGTGGTCGCCTGCTCGCGTGAGCTCCACGAAGTCCCTCATTTCACGGATGGGCATTCCCGTGCCGCGTAGCAATTGCAGCGTCCGCACCCAGGCCAAGTCGTCGTCCGTATAGCGCCGATGCCCGTTCGTCGCCTTGTCGACTGGCGAGAGAAGCCCCTCGCGCTCGTAATAGCGCAGCGTGTGCTTGGAGATGCCCATCCGCGCGGCGGCCTGGTCGATCGTGTAGCCGGTCATGCCCCCACGGTAAGGCTTCGAGAGCACTCGAAGTCAAGTGGTGAGGCGGGTCGCTACCGCGCTGCGAGTGCCTCGGCCACCAGCGCTTCGATGATCATCGCGACGCCGTCGTCGTCGACCGAAGCGGTCTCGTGGCTCGCGACTGCCTTGACCGCGTCGTGGGCGTTGCCCACCGCATATCCGGTTCCCGCCCACTCGAACATCGGCACGTCGTTGGGCGCGTCACCAAAGACGATCACGTCGGCGGGGTCGACGCCGTGGTGCGCGGCAAGGCGGGCAAGGCCCGTGGACTTGTTGATTCCCAACGGAGCGAGCTCGAGCAGCGGATCGGTGACCGAACTGTGCGACACCTCGAGCAGGTGCCCCACCAGGGGCAACGCGATGTCGAGCATCTCGTCGGGGTGGCCACCAGGGAACAGCGCGAGCAACTTGACGCCGGTCATGTCCCTCACGGATTCCATGTCCTCGAAACGTGCGATCTCGCGCGGATTTGTGTTGCTCTCGCGGGCGGGGAAGGCTGGCTCGATCGCAAGACCCGTGGTGGTCTCGAGCGCCAGGATCACGCCGGGGAAAGCGTCCCGCATCGCTGAGGCGGCCTCGAGAAGCGCGTCCTTGGGGAGCCCGATGTGGTCCACCACCGAACGCGACGCGAGGTCATAGAACACCGCACCGTTGGCGCAGACGGCCTCTCCCGCGATCCCGAGCTGGGCGGCGACCACATCGATCCACCGCGGCGGCCGCGCCGTCGCGAGCACCAGCGGGATTCCGGCGTCGGCGAGCGAGGCCAGCGCCGCGATAGTGCGCGCGGAAAACCTGCCCGAGCGCGGGAGAATGGTGCCGTCGATGTCTGTGCCTACGAGTCTCACGCGCCAAGGCTACGTGCCGCCGAGCGCGCAACCCGGACCGTTCGGCCCACTCCGCCCGTTCATCGCTTGACTTCGAGCGCACTCGAAGTTTTAGCGTCGAGGGCATGACAAAGAACGCATTCCGCTTCGGCACTACCGACGCCTACCTGACGCCCATGGCCGTTGGCGCCATGATCATGGGCACTCGTACCCCCGAGGACGAGTCGCGCCGCATTCTGAACCACTTCATCACCGAGGTCACTCCTCGCTACGCCGCCCCGGATGGAACCCCCGCGCGCGGGATGATCGACACCGCCGATTGCTATTGCTGGTGGGAGGCGCCTGGCGACATGGGCGGTCACAGCGAATCCCTGCTTGGCCGGTGGTTCGCCGATGCGGGAACCAGGGAATCCACGTTCCTCGCGACCAAGGCGACGGGAATGATCACCGACCTCGACGGCGTGTGGCACGCCGATGGCTCCGCCAATTGGGAGGTGGCGCGCACCAAGTTTGTAGGCGCCTCCGAGGCGGTGCTGCGTCGGTCGCTCGCGGGCTCGCTGGAAAGGCTCGGCGTCGACAGCATCGACCTCTATTACAACCACGTCGACGACCGCCTCACTCCGCTCGCCGAATCCGTGGGGACGTTCGCATCGTTTGTGGCCGACGGAAGCATCGGCGCTTACGGCTGGTCCAACGTGTCGACGTGGAGGCTCGCCCAGATTCGCGCAGAGGCCGAGACAAACGGCTGGCCACAGCCCGCCGCGCTCCAACAACAGCACTCCTACCTGCGCAAGCGCGCTGGTCTCGAGCACTTGTCGATCCCAGGCGACGAGCAACTCGACTACTTGCGCACCTACGGCGACCTGCAACTCGTCGCGTATTCGCCAGTACTCAAGGGTCTCTATTCGGACCACGGCAAGCGCGGCGCGGACTTCTGGGCGATGGGCAACTACAAGGGGCCCGATGCCCATGCCAGGCTCGCGGCCGTCGATTCCGTCGCTGCGGCGACAGGCGCCACGGGCAACCAAGTGGTGCTCGCGTGGATGATGGCGCAAGACTCGCCCAGGGTGTTGCCCCTCATCGGCTCCCGCACCTTTGACCAGTATCTGGAGTGCGTCGAGGCTCTCGACGTGACGTTGGCCGCCGGCCAAGTGGAAGAGCTCGACGCCGCGGGGGCCTGACGAGCTGGGTGCCTGACGAACGGGGCCCTCGCAAGCCGACCGCGCATCCCGAAGTCCCCGCCTTGTGCGCCACGTACGCTGGGCGCGTGAACTCGACGCGCTGGCGGGGCGCCCCATTTGCCGCCCTCCTGGGCGCACTTGTGGCGGGCATCGTGATGTCCCTCGGCCAGACAATCTCGCCAGACGGCTGGTCGCCGCTCTTCAATTCCGGCACCCCCGTGGTGACGGTGTGCGCGGCCGCGGCATGGTGGGGGGCACGAGGCAGCCGCGCGCTGGGCGCGAGGGCGTGGGCGCTTCACGCGGCCCTTGGCGCGGCCGCGGGTCCGTTGACGATGGTGGGCTACTACGGGACAGGGGCGATCAGGGGATTCGGGGTGTGGCCCGCAAGCGTGCTCTTTTGGTGTGTCGCTGGAGTGGTGCTCGGGGGTGCGATGGGCTCCGCCGTGTGGGCGCTTGGCGCGCCCGTCGGCGGGACCCTCAGGGGGCTCGCCGCGGGGTTGTGGCCGGGTGTCGCCATGGGTGAGGCCGCTCACGGCAACGTGCGCATCGCCGACACGACTCCCGTGGCGTACTGGTGGACGCTCGCCTTTGCGGGTGCCGTCGCGCTGGCGATCATCACAGCCCGTCATGTGTCGGGAGCCGTTCCTCGCCTCGTGGCGATCGCTAGCACCGCAGTGGTTGCGCTCGCCGTGTTCGTGGTCTACGGCGGCTAAGTCGCTCGCTGAGCAGGGGTCGGCCGCGCGGGGGCATTGACCGTGCCCTTCACGTAGCCGACGCACCTCGCGACCCACTCCCCGAGCGCGGCATCGTCTACCACCACATCCGGCGCGACCCGAAGCCAGCCGCGCATGGGCCGCCTGTTCATGATCATGGGGGCCACGCCGTCACGCTCGATGAGAGCGACGCCTTCGTCTGGGTCCACCCTGGCCATGAGCCCGCCCTTGCCACTCACGGCGAGCGCCATGCTCCCCTCGATCAAGAAGGCAAGGCCGCCGAACATGCGCTTCTCCGCAAACCCTCGCTCTGAGGCAAGGTGCGACCGGACTCGGGTGGCCAATTCTTTGTCGTACGCCATCACCGCATCGTGGCACACCCATCCGACCCGGCGCTCGGCGAACGTCGCGTAGGCACCGCCAATCCACATGCGCTCGCGGACGCCAACGGGAACGCCAACACACATGTCGACTTGCGGTGCTCACACGACGCCGCTCAGGCCAACGGCACGTCCTGGAATACATCGGCGAGCGTCCACCGCCGGGTGGGCGCGATCGCGTCGACGAACGCTGGATCGTGGCTCACCACGAGGAGCGCCCCTCCGTAGCCGACGAGCGCCTGCACCAGTTGCGCTTGAGAGGCGAAGTCGAGGTTGTTCGTCGGCTCGTCGAGTACGACCACCTGCGGCGCAGGGCGGGCCAGCAGCACGCAGGCGAGCGTCGCACGGAACCGCTCGCCCCCTGACAGGGTCGCCGCCAGGGCCTCGGCCGCGACTCCCCTGAACTGGAACAGCCCCAACTGGTCGCGAATCTCCTGCACCGGCGCGTCCGGCGCCCGCCTGCGCACGTTCTCCCACACCGTGAGCGCGTCGTCCAGCAGGTCGAGCCGCTGCGGCAGGTAACCGGCGGGCACCCGCACGTCAACCTCGCCCGCCACTGGCGGTCGCATGCCCAGCAGCGTCTCGATGAGGGTCGTCTTCCCAGATCCGTTGCGTCCTGCGATGACGATGCGTTCGGGGCCAATGATGTCCACATCCCCGTACGCTCCCATCCGCGTGGTGAGTCCACGCACGCGGGCAACAATCCGTCGGTTCGGCACCTCCGTGCCTGGCAGTGCGATGCGGATGGACCTGTCGCGCTCCACGGCGGCCTTGGCTTCTTCAAGCCTGGCATCCGCGCCTGCCAAGCGATCCTCGTGTGCGTGACGCGTGCGCGCCTCGGTGCGGGCGGCCTGATCGGTCTTGGCCCTCACGCCCGCCCTTGTGACCTTGGCGTTTGCGCGGGCCGATGTCGCCTGGCTCCGCCTCTTGCCAGCGGAGTCGATGCGGTCGAGCAGATCGCGGCGTTCGCGCGTCGCTTCCGCCTTCGCCGTTGACACTGCTTGCCTCACGCCCTCTCGCTCGGCATCGATGGCGTGCTCGAATGCCGCGAGCGCATTGCCCGACCGTCCAACCCCGAACCAGCGCAACTCGGTCACGCGATCGCCTCCCTCCCGTAGCTCTCCAATGCGCTCGACGCGCGAGAGCAGCGCGCGGTCATGGGTGACAACGGCCGTGGCTCCATGGCGGCTGAGGAGGGCACTTGTCAGGAGTTCTCGAGCGTCAGCGTCGAGGTTATTGGTGGGCTCGTCGAGCAACAACACGTCCGGTTGCGCAAGAAGCGCTGCCCCGACGGCGAGGAGAGTAGCCTCGCCGCCGCTGACCCGACCGACCGTGCGATCCACGCCCATCGTGCCCAACCCAAGAGAGGCGAGCACGGAGCGGGCATGGTCTTCCACAAGCCAGTCATCCCCGACGGCGTCGTAATGGTCAGGGTGGGTCGATCCGGCGTCGATCGCGCGCAACGCCGCGAGAATGGGCCCGATGCCGAGCACGTCGGCCACCGTGGCGTCCACTGCAAGCGTGACGTCTTGAGGCACGTACACCAGCCGGTCAGGTCGACGGATAGCCCCAGAGGTCGGCGCAAGCGTGCCAGCCGCGAGGCGAAGCAGCGTCGACTTGCCGATGCCGTTGCGGCCCACAATTCCTGACACGCCGGGCGGCAGGGCAAGCGCGAGGTCGTTGAAGAGGGTGCGCCCGTCGTCGAACTCGAGGCGCACATGAGTAAAGGTCAAGGAAGGCAAGAGGGACTCCTGTGGGTCTGGGGGTGCTGTGACCGTTGCCAGACGCGAGGTCTGACGTCCCTAGTTCTTCAACGGAGCCTCCTGCTCGGGTCGCTCGCGCGACGTGTGAGACCAACTTTACGCGAAGAGCCCACGAGGCGCACGGCAGCACGGATGCCCTTACGAAACGGCCAGAAGGGCCGTAACCTCGGATCATGGCCTCCATTCCGCGCATTCGCCCCGCCACCACAGACGACGAACCCGACATCGCGCGCATTTGCCTTCTCACGGGCGCCGATGGCGGCGATGCGGCGGGCCACTTCGGGGACGACTTGGCACTCGCCGATATCTTTGCGCTGCCCTACTTGCACGGTCCCTCATGCTTCGTGTGGGTGGTCGACGTCGGCGGCGAAGCCCGCGGCTACGTCGTTGCCGCCGCCGATACCCACGCGTTTCAGGAGTGGTTCAGCACCGAGTGGTGGCCCGACAGGGGATCCCTTCACACGGCGAAGACGGACGGCGATGCCTGGCTCTTGCCCGCCGCGGAGGACCCAAACAGGTGCCTGTCCGATGCTGTCGCGGAGTTTCCCGCGCACCTCCACATCGACCTGCTCCCTGAGCTTCAGGGCGCCGGCTGGGGCAGGAGGCTCATCGACACCCTCTTGGCCCAACTGGCCGAGCAGGGAGTCGAAGGCGTTCACCTCGTCGCGCCTCGCGCGAATACCGCCGCCCAGGCCTTCTACCCGAAGGTGGGCTTCGCACCCGTTGGCGAGGACGACACCACCGTCACCTTTGCGCGCTCCACGAGATTGGCTTAGCCTCGAACCGTGGCGAACGCCACCGTGCCGACGGACCAAGACCCCAGGGACTTTCTGGCGGGCGTTGAGCCCGAGCGACGTCGGGTCGAGGGTGAGGCGCTCTTGAACCTCATGGAGCACGCAACCGGCCAACCGGCGGTGATGTGGGGCTCGAGCATCGTCGGGTTCGGGAGCTACGTCTACCGCTACTCCACCGGACGCCAAGGGGACTGGCTTCGCGTGGGCTTTTCCCCGCGCAAGTCCGCGTTGTCGCTCTACGGACTCAAGGACCATTCCGACGCGGGAGAGATGCTCGCGCAATTGGGCCCCTACACCGGCGGAGTCGGTTGCATCTATGTGAAGCGCCTGGACGCGATCGACCTCGACGTGCTGAGCGAACTCGTGCGCCGCTCTTACTCACGGCCCAAGGAGACCGAGGCCTGAACGACGTCCCAGTGCGAGCGTCCTACAGTTCCTTGCGGTACCAGCGATCGGCGTGCGGTTCGCCATTGAAGTCGGGCACCTCGACGTAGCCGCGTGACGCGTACAGCCTCCCCGCGGCGACCAGCTTCGAGTTGGTATCGAGAGTCACTGCTCGAGAGCCCGCCTCCACCGCGACAGCCTCGAGGCGGTCAAGCAACAGGCCCGCCACTCCCAATCCCCTGGCGGATGGCGCGACCCACATGCGTTTGAGGAACGCGGGCTCCTTCTTGGGAAGCTTGACTCCCCCGCAACCCACCGGCTGGCCGTGAAGGCGCGCCACCAAGAACGCCCCGAGCGGAGCGGTGAAGTCCCCGGCGCCAACGCTCAGTGCCTTCTTGGGGTCGTAGCCCGCATCGAAGAGCGCGTCGATCTCGGCAAAGTATTGGCGCACACACCATTGGGCGTCTCGCGATGCGGGGTCAACGACCTCGATCGTGAGATGTTGCCTGGTGAGGGCTCGGGTCAAGATGCGCGCGGCGGCGTCGACCTCGGCGAGTTCGTTGGGGTCGAGGCCGCCAAGCACTTCGGCCGCTGCGGCGTCACTCAACTGGTCGAGCAGCGCCGCCTCCGCCAAGCCCTTGGCGGTGCGCTCGGCCACCTTGGCTCTGGCATCGTCCGGGCTGGGGCCCATGCGGATGAGGCCCTCGACCTCGAGCAGACCCAACAACCGCGACGCATACCCAGCGTCGAGCCCGAGCCTTTCGCGTACGGTCGCAACCTCGACGGGGCCTTCCCCCATTTCCCACAGCAGTCGCGAGGCCCCGTATGGACGGCCGCGGCCAAGAAAATCGTCCTGGAGCGCGCCCACTTCGCGCGTCACCACGCGCTGGAACTGGCGGAAGGTCTCGACGTGTCGGTCGGGCATATCGTTGACTTTAGTCAAGTAATTGCCGTTTGGCTACGGGAGCCCAGGTGGACAAACGCGAGCGGCCCCATGCCTCCCGGCGTGGGGCCGACCACTCCCCTTCACACGAGGGATCTGCCCTCGGCGATCAGCCGGCGGCCTTGCGGTAGCGGGCCACGGCGAGCGGGGCGAAGATCGCCACCACCACGGCGGCTCCCAGCAGCGCCCACCAGCCGTCGGCACCGAACGTGCCCGAGTTCGCCAGGTCGCGAGCTGCGGCAACCACGTGGCTCACGGGGTTGACGTTGACGAAGCCCTGCAGCCACCCCGGCATCGAATCCACCGGCACAAAGATGTTCGACAGGAAGGTCAGGGGGAACAGGATCATGAAACTGATGCCCTGGACCCCGCGAGCCGACTTGGCGGTCACGCCAATGAACGCGAATATCCATGACAACGCCCACGCCACCGCACACACCAACAAGGTGGCAGCGACCACGCCGCCGAAGCCGGCACCGGGTCGGTAGCCGATCAGGTAAGCGATGCCGAACGTCAACGTTGCGGCGAGCACGTAGCGCACCACGTCGGCCATAAGCGCACCCGCGAGCGGGGCGATACGCGCCATCGGCAACGACTTGAAGCGATCGAAGACGCCCCTATCCATGTCCTCCCTGAGCGTAGTGCCAGCGACGGCCGTCGCCGTAAGGACGATCTGCGCGAGGATTCCGGGGATGAACATCGGCAGGTATGACTTCACATCCCCGGCAATGGCGCCCCCAAAGATGTACGTGAACATGAGGGTAAAGAGAATGGGCTGCAGCGTGACGTCGATGAGCGTCTCGGGCGTGTGCCACATCTTGATGAGTGCGCGCTTAGCCATGATGAGCGAGTCGCGCACCACTTGCGAGAACGGCACGGAACGAGGAAGAGCCCTGGCATAGCCGGGCGTGATGGAAGTGATGGTCATACTGCACTCTCCTGGGGGATCTCGGCCGAGTGGCCGGTAATGGTGAGGAAGACCTCGTCGAGACTTGGCTTGCTGAGCGACATCTGCGAGATTTCGATGCCCCCGTCGCGCAGGCGCACGAGGACGTCGGTGACGATGCCTGTGTCGGTGAGGGGGACGGTGAGGTGCGTGCCGTCGGTAGCGAGCGTGGGAGCCACACCCACGACGCTCTGGACGAGCGCCGCCGCCGCGCCGGCGTCGGAGCCCGCCTCGAGCCCAAGCTGAAGCGTCGAGTTTCCGACGAGCGCCTTGAGGTCGTCTGCGGTGCCCTCGGCGACCACGCGGCCGGTGTCGATCACGGCGATCCGGTCGGCAAGCTGGTCCGCCTCGTCCAGATATTGAGTGGTGAGCAGCACAGTCGAACCGCTCGCGACCAATTCCCTGATGGTGTCCCACATTTGCAAGCGGGTCCTGGGGTCGAGGCCCGTGGTGGGCTCGTCGAGGAAGATGAGCGGGGGCTGCGAGATCAGACTCGCGGCCAGGTCGAGCCTGCGCCGCATCCCGCCCGAAAATTGCGCGAGCGGCTTATTGGCCGCCTCTGTCAGCGAGAAGGACTCGAGCAGCGAGTCGATCTTGGCCTTGACCGCGGCGCCCTTGAGGCCTTGCAACCTGCAGAAGATGTCGAGGTTTTCCTTGGCGGACATCGTCTCGTCCACCGACGCGTACTGACCGGTTACGCCGATGAGCTGGCGCACGCGGTGGGCGTCGCGGGCCACGTCGTGACCAAAGATCTCAGCGCGTCCCTCGTCGATCGTGAGAAGCGTGGCGAGCATGCGGATGGTGGTGGTCTTGCCCGCGCCGTTGGGGCCGAGCACGCCGTAGATTGAGCCAACGGGAACGCGCAAGTCGATGTCGTCTACGGCGCGGAGTTCTCCAAAGTTCTTGACGAGACCGGTGGCCTCGATTGCCCATGAGGTGGTCATGAGCGCTCCTTTCATTCGAGATCGCGAGGGGTTCGCGACCTAACGAACATGATCGTAGCGAACATGTTCGTTACGAACAAGTTCGGTTGTTGTTCGCGCCGGCGGTAGACTTCCGGCATGGCACGCGACGACGAAGCAAAGCAGGGGCGCAAGGCCGCGTTGGCCGAGGCTCGCGCGGCCCAAGACGAGGCACGTCGGGCAATTCTGACCGCCGCAGCGGACGCGCGCGCGGTCGAAGTGGAGGCCCGTAAGGCCGTGAGGGACGCCGTTGCCCATGCGCGAGGCGGCCAAGCCGAGGCGCGAGCGGCGGTCGCCGATGCTATGGCGCAGGCTCGCGCGGTCCAGGCCCAGGCGCGCGGGATTGGCCGCGGAGGCGAACGCCGCGGGAGGTGGGGCCGCGAGCCGCTGAGCCGCGACCTGATCGTCGATGTGGCAATGCGCCAAATGGAGTCTCAAGGCCTCAGCAAACTGACCATGCGCTCGATCTCGTCGGAGCTCTGCACTGGGCCAGCCTCGCTCTACGTGCACGTGCGGAACACGGCCGAGCTCCACGGACTACTCCTCGATCGCATCCTCGCGGACGTTGACCTCGACGGCGCCGGCGAGACGTGGCGCGACCGGATCGCGTCCATACTGCGTCAGTACTACGCCGTCCTGATGAGCCATCCCGAGTTCGCTCGATCGGCCCTCTCCGTCAAACCGTCCGGCCACCACTACTTAGCCCTCATCGAGAGTCTTCTCGCCCTGATGGCGGAGGGCGAAGTGCCACCGGACCAAGCGGCGTGGGGAGTGGACATGCTCTTGCTGTGGGCGACGGCGGGTGCCGCCGAGCACGCCAGCGACGACGAGGCTTCTGACCCGTCACAGTGGGACTCGCTTCGCCTCGCAGTGGCGCACCCTGAAATGTATCCCCACGTGGCACGCGCGGGACTCGACCTTGTGAGCGGCACGGGCGAACAGCGATCGCTGTGGGCGATTGAGGCACTCCTCACCGGAATCGCTGGCACCCCCAGGGCCTAGTCCCGGGACGACCTCGTCAAGGTCCCCCCTCGTGACGTGTCCAGCACGCCATCAGGTCCCGGGTCCCAGGGATTGGGGTCCCGGTTCCCGGGACCGAGGTCCGTAGAAACCCCCGCGCGCCGGGCCTACCTTCACATTGGGTGCTCTTGATGCACTCGGCCTCCCCCAAAGGCCTTGGCTGAGAGTCCCGCGGCGAGCAGCCGTGCCAACCAAAACTGACAAGGCAGTCGGAGGTAGTGGTGGCGGA
>JAYTGI010000249.1:0-12203 GCA_043733605.1 Demequina sp.
CCGTGAGGTGCTGGCCGAGACCGCAGCGCGGGTGCGCGCCGAGGCGCGTGGGCTCGCGGCCGATGCGTCGATCGCCGAGCACTTGCCCGGCTACGTGACCCAGGCCGCGACCGCGTTGCTCGAGGGCAGGCCCGTGGGTTTGGGTCTGGGCGAGTTCCCGACGCTGAGGCCGCTCGACGTGGTCTAGGTCGGGACGTCGATCGTCTTCTCGTCGAACGGGCCGTCGGCGGCATATGCGATCGCCGCATCGAGGTGCAAGGTGGCGTCTGCCAGGCGTTCGCGTGTCGTGCGCCTCACAGCGGCACGGCCTGCTGGAGGATGCATTCGCGCAAGTCGGGGCGGATCGAGGACTCGGGCACAAGGTCGACGCGGGCGCCAATGAGCTGCGAGAGTTCGCGTTCGAGAGTGGACAACTGCACGAGGCTCAACGGCACGCGCATGTCGAACAACAGGTCGACGTCGGAGTCCGGCCGCTCTGTGCCGTCAGCCGTGGATCCGAAGACGCGCACCCTGGCTCCACCTGCCTCTTTGATCACGGCGCGAATCCGCGCCGAATGGTCCCGGAGGGCTCGAGCCCGTGAGCTGGGGCCGTGGAAGCGCAACAGTCGGTTCACCTCGGGCTGGCTTCGACCGATCTGGGCGGCAATCTCGGCCTGAGTCATGCCCTGCGCGTAGGCGCGGCGCACGGCAGTTACCAGCTCGGTGCGGGCGGCTTCGACCGTCGCGTCGCACCGTTCGGCGATCGAGGCGAGAGGCTCCATGGGTATCGATTATAGCATGTGCTATTTGTGAGGCAAAGGGCCGTGTCGCCGTCACATGCCACCGTCACTCGCGGCGCGCCGCTTGGTCTAGCGGCTGATTGCTCCTCGGGAATCGTTAACACGTTAATCAATTGCGACCACATTCGCAGGTACGACCAATGGGACACGGGCGAGGAGACCAGGCGGCGAGCGGAGGTGCCGGTGTTCTCATAGAGCGGAGGTCAATATCCAAAATACCGATAGTCAACTGCAACTATCCCTTGCGTGCGGTGGCCGTCCAGGTGTGGCCCTTGTCGCGGGTGGCGAGGTAGTCGGCGATCTGGTTGTCGGGAATGAGGTAGTTGTCGATGCCGTCGCCGTCGGGGTCCAGGATGGTCTTCTGGTTGCCGCCGCCTTGGGAGCCGGTGATGCAGTTGCCGTTCAGATCGCAGTCCACAAGGTGCGTGTGGGGGTTGTAGACGTGCACCGTCGTAGCGGCCGATGTGGTGGTCGCGGTGCCTGGTGCGTCGCGCCACGTGGCACCGGCGTTGGTGGTGAACTCGCCGCGCCACGTCGTCGTCAGGGTGAAGATGGTGCGGTGTTCGGGGGCGCGGAGGAACGCGAAGGGTGTGCCGCCCTGTTCGTAGGGCTTGCCCGGGCTGGTGGAGGTCCACGTGGTGCCGTCGGTGTTGGTCCACGTGTATTGGGTGGCGACCGCGCGGATGGTCACAGGGGTGCCCATCAACGTGACGTCCAGTGCGCGCGGGTTGGTGTCCGCGACGAGGTTCAGACCCAGCTCCGCGATAGCGAACCCGGCCGACGGTTGGACCACATACGTATTGGGCGCGATCGGCATCGTCTCCCACGCCCGCTCCACTTGAGCCAAGAGCAGGTCGGTCGCGCACTGCTGGGAGCCTTTGATCTCCCAAGGGCCATAAACGCCGGCGTCTTCGCGGCTCACCCACCACGGATCGAGCGGCACCGTGCCGTCGGGGCACGCGTCAAGCGGCCGGAATGGGTCGCCCGTGCAGTCCGGAATGGTGGGTGCCCACTCCTTCGTGAAACTCCCGACGCCTACTTGGCCAACGCGAGTGATCGTCACCCACTCCGAACAGATCGCGTGCCGCTGCCAACGATCACCGCTGGCCGATGCGCTCACCGGCGCACCTTGAGAGGCGGCTTCACCGGGTGAATGGACCTCCGTCGAGTCGCCATGAGTTGCGCCCCAGATGTCGCCCGGGTCACCTGTCGACACGCCGCCCAAGAAAAGTACGACCGTGCCCAGTGCGCCAAACGCTCCTCCCCCCTTGGCGACCATCAGGCATCCTCAGATCCAACGCCCAACACAACCCAATGATCGACGTCATACCGAAGACTCACACCGAGTCGACCGCCCCTGCCAGGAACTCTGGAAGTGACGCTTCCGGCTGCATCCAAGAAGGTGGTGTCGGCAGTTTCGGCGTCAAAGGACGTGTTCGTGGTGCCATCGGCTTCGAGGCCTCCTGATGCAAGTCCTGCTTCGACGATGACATCACCGCCCGTCATCGACCCATCGGATGCCACAAGGTCCGCCAGGTTTCCAAGGGAGTTGTTGCAGAAGACGCAATTTGGGTCGGAGAGCATGCTGAACAATCCCGGGTCTTGGTCGTGCATCATCTCGGGATAGAGCCCGACAAAGAACTTCGCGAAGTTACTCGCGCTCAAGAAGTCCTCCCGCCGAGCCTCCTCGGGAATCAGGGCGAGCAGTTCGTCATCACTCAGCGCGGTGGGCGTGGGGCTCACCGAGGGAGTCTCGCTCACCACCGGCGGGGAGGGCGTCACCGAAGCGACGGGGTCAGAACCTCCCGTGCAAGCAGACAAAGATACGGTCGCGCCCCCCAAGAGGACTGCAACCGCCACGAAACGCGACAATCGAGCCATGCCGTGACCATACCGGGCGAGCCTCACTCCTGCTACCGGAAGCATCGGCCCTGTGGATAACGAACGCCGTGGAAGGCCGGCTCAAAGGGCAGTGAGCCCCAACTCGCCACACCCATCTAGCCCCGCGCGGCGAGGTACTCGTCGAGAGCCTCGCGCACGATGTCGCTGCGTGTGCGCCCCTGCCCAGCGAGCCGGTCGATGATCGCGGCCTGAGCGTCGGTCACCGCGACGTTCACGCGCGGGCTGCGCTGTCCCTTGCGTCCCGCCTTGCCGCCGATGCGAGGGCGGCCAACGCGGTGTTTGACGGCGGCGACATCGACGCCAGCGGCCTCGAGCAGGGCGCGGCCGGGGGCTTAGGCATCGGCGCCGGTGACGCGCCCTTGGGGCTCGCCCCAGGCTCCGGGCCCGGCGGCGAAGCGGGCAGCCTCGCTGTCGCGCGGCTGGTGGACATGGCGCGCTCCCGTCTAGCCACATATCCGGCCGTGCCGGCCACACGGTCGGCGCCTATTGCGGGGCGGCGAAGTCACCCCGATTGGTGCCAATGGGTAGATTGATCGACATGGCGCGTCCCTCTCCTACGAGAGTCTTCCACTTCACAAGGGTTGAACACCTAGCCAACGTCGCACGGTCGGGCCTACTCTGCGACCGATTGGCTCAGGCAACCGGTGCGCTGGAGATCGAAGTGGGCGACAGGGCAATCAAGTCGCGAAGAGAGAGCCGGCCCGTGCCCGTCGCCCCCGGAGGCATGGTCGCGGATTACGTACCGTTCTACTTCGCGCCCCGCAGCCCAATGATGTACTCGATCTACTGCGGAAACGTGCCGGGATACAACGAGGGGACCAACCGGCTGGTGTACCTCGTAACATCGCTGGAGAGACTCGCCGATATCGGCCTAGAGGTCGTCTTGAGTGACCGCAACGCAGTATTGGGATACACGGACTTTGTGCGGTTCGGCGACAGTGAGCCCGATGACGATTTCATCGATTGGCCGTTGATGCGCCAAACGATGTGGAACAACAGCGACGAACACCCCGACAGGAGAGAGCGACGCATGGCCGAGTGCCTCGTGCACGAGCGCGTTCCCTGGGATGCGTTCCGTCAAGTTGTCGTGAGGAGCGCGTCGGTGGCGGACGAAGTTCGACAGTTGTTTGGAGAAGCCCACGAACCCAGTGTCGCTGTCAGACCTCAGTGGTACTTCTAGGGCATGCTGGAGGCGAAATGATCAAAGAAACCTCAGGCAACCTCCTTCGGGCGGATGCCGACGCGCTCGTCAACACCGTGAATACCGAGGGGGTCATGGGGAAGGGCATCGCCCTTCAATTCAAGAAGGCCTATCCCGCGATGTTCGACGCATACCGCCTGGCGGCCAAAGCCGGACAGATCCGTCTTGGTCACATCCAGGTTTGGCCGACGAACCACTTGACTGGCCCTAAGTACGTGATCAACTTTCCGACAAAGGGACATTGGAAGTCGCGATCGAAGCTCAAGGACATCGAGGAAGGCCTTGCAGATCTGGTCCGCCAAGTCCGAGAGCTCGAAATCCGGTCGATTGCCCTCCCGCCTCTGGGGTGTGGAAACGGCGGTCTTGAGTGGCGCGACGTGAAGCCGGTCATCATGGCCGCGTTTGATCAGGTTCCGGACGTCGATGTCCTGCTGTATCCCCCCGCCGGTGCTCCGTCCGCAGCCGAACTTGTCACCGCGACTGCCCGCCCGAGGATGACTCCGGGTCGCGCTGCACTCGTCGCGACCGTGAATCGGTACACCGAGCAGGCTTTGGCGGCGCCGGGACCGGTCGAGTCGCAGAAGCTCATGTACTTCCTACAGGTAGCGGGCGAGCCCTTGAGACTCAACTTCGTGGAAAACCGATACGGACCCTACGCCGACAACCTTCGGCACGTGCTGAGCCTTATAGAAGGTCACTTCCTTAGCGGTTACGGCGACGGGAGCGCCGCGGTCTCCGAGTCTGAACCGCTCACGTTGTTGCCGGGCGCTGCCGAAGAGGCGCAGGAGGAGCTCAACCGATCCGAGGACACGCGCTTGCGCATCGAGCGGGTACTCGAACTCGCGGTCGGATTCGAGTCAGCCTACGGTCTCGAACTGCTCGCGACGGTGCACTGGATCGCGCTTCACAATGGCGCTCGGGGCGCCCATGACGTGGCACAGCAAGTCTCGGCTTGGTCACCGCGCAAGGCGCGGATGTTCACGACTGGCCACGTGGAAACGGCGCTCAACGCGCTCAGCGAGCGCGGCTGGATCACCCAACCTTCAGCGGCCTAGATCGGTTCCGAGTTGGTCTGCATCCGTGGCGCCGATCGCCGATCGTCGGCACGTGGAGTACAACAGCGGGGAAGCACAGCACCCAGGTGGCGGACACCGGCGCAAGGACCGCCCACAGAATTCATCCCGAATTGGTCCGGTACTGGCTCGGCTCGGTCCACCTGTGGGTAGGCGCCCACAACCAATTGAGCGCGCACGACGAAGCAACGTGCTTCGTGAGGCTACCCCCGCGCAGCCTGGCGCGACATCGCTAGTTGCGCCTGCGTGGCGCGCAGGAGCTCGACGAGCTCTGGAGCAGGCTCGGCGTCGCTGTCCAGCGCGGCTTCGAAGCGCGCGGCCTCGGAGGGGCTGAGCCTCGTAACCCGCGCCTCGAGCACGACAGCACGGGCGCGATCAAGCGCGGCCCCAAGGACGAAGGAGGTCATGTCCTGACCGTTCGCCTCGGCCGCTTCCTTGATCAAACCGAGGTTGTCCTCGCTCACGCGCATGTTGATGCGGGTCTTCGTCGCGCTCATGGTTCCACCTCCTTCTCTTGCTGGCGCGTACATCCTACATATGTACACTTGCGTATTCGGTGCGCGGCTGCGGAACAAGGTGCGGATAGTGCGCCGATGGTTTGGCGCCGAGGTAGCGTCAGTGAAAACGCGGTCAGTCATACCGGCGGAGGAACTCACATGGGTAGCGGCATCACGGGCTGGGGTTACGAAGGACGCTCGGTCGCGGATCTTGTCGAGTTCGCCCGGGCCGTGGGCGCGGCGTGGATCGTGGACGTACGCCTCAATCCCATCTCCCGCAAGGCCGGCTTCTCCAAGCGCGCGCTTGCACAGGCTGTCGCCGACGCAGGACTCGACTACCTTCACCTCGCCGCCCTGGGCAATCCTCGGGACAATCGGGCAGGCTTTGCCGACGCTTCCGGCCCGCAAGGGGCGGCGGCTCGCGCGCGCTACGCATCGGAGGTGCTGACGACCGACGCAGCCGCCGAGGCCCTGTCCCAGGTGCGCGCGCTAGGCGCCCGCGACGGAGTGGTGCTTGTCTGCTTCGAGGCCGACGGCCGCTGTTGTCACAGGACCGAAGTGCTGCATGCGCTCGACGCGGCACGCACTGAGGAGGCACTGCGCTTAGGCGGCGCCTGGCCACCGAACTTCGACCCGACGCTTGAGCCCATTCCCCCACGAGGCGGGCTTGAGACCCAGGTGTTGGAGTCTTCCCACGACGATGGCGGGGCTCACGTCAAGCTCGGCCGCGAGATCGGTCGCGTCCTGGAGGCTGACGACGCCTTGAAGCCGAGCCTCAGCAGACGCTGGAATGAGGGTCTCGGCGGCGAAGGCATCGGCCTCGACTTCCCAGTCTGGCCGGTCGCCGTCCAATGGGCCCTCCAGGTAGATCTCGTCACGTTTGCCCGCGAGCACGTGCGCGAGTTCATGGAACAGGATGAACCAGAAGTGCTCCTCCGGCTTGCCGCGATCCGACTTGTCGCGATCGGACAGGGCGACGATGACACGCTCGCCTTTCCACATCGTCACGCCGTGGCAGTGCGCCTTGGGTACGGAGGGGACAAAGACGAGCGCGACGCCGCACGTGGCGAGTTCTTCGCGGGCCGTCGCCGCACCCTCGGCGGGGTCGCGCACCGTGAGCGCGCGCAAACGCGGAAGTGCCGAGCGCAGGCGCGACTCGTCATAGGCCGGTGTTGGCACCAGGCCGGCTTGGTCGTGCGCGAGCCTAAGCAACACCTCGGTGGCCACGGGGTCGGGCGTGAAAGACGTCGACACCCGGAACGCCGACGCGTGCCGCCTCGTCAGCCTGGCAAGCCCGTCGGCTGAGCTCACGCCGAGCAGGCCGAACACCTGGACGACCTGCTCACCCTTGGCCCGCGCCGGAGCGGTGACTATCCCCGCGTCGCGAAGGAACTTCAACAACGTCGCCTCGATGGGAGAATCCGACGCATCCGCCGCGTCGATGGCTTCGCGCCGCCTCAGCATCGCCCGGTACGAACCCTCGACGCGCAACCAGGTATCCGCACTGACTCCGGTGACGAGTTCGAGGTCGTGGGCGGTGTCGGCCGTGAGCGACGCCTTGGCGTTGATGAGTTGGCTGATGAACTTCTCGGACTTGGAGGTGCGGTCGGCAAGCTCGCGCTGCGACATGTGTCGCTCGACGAGCCACTCCTCGAGAATGTCGCCTGGGGAGGCTACGAGGTGATCAGGAAATGTGGCGGTCATGGTGGGTTCCTCAGGGCTGAGTGGGGCGCATGGGGGTGCGTGGGTTACGTGTAGTGATCGGAAATCTCGATGAGCATGACGCGGGTGACCTTCGTAAGGTCGATGCCGCCGTCGGGCTTAGTGGGCACGGGTGGTGTGGGGCGGAACTCGAGTCGTCGGCCATTGGGAAGTTCCATAGCGAAACGCCCGGCTCGGTTTCCGCTGAGCGCGTGCGTCCGTCCAGGCAAGAGGTGCAATTCGGCCAGGTTGGTGGACTCACGGATGGAGGTGAGGCGGATCGCCAGCTTCTTGACGACCTCAGCGCCGTATGCCTTCCTCAGCGCACGCTCGTCGCCAAGAAACTTCTCGAAACGCGGATCTTCATAATCCACCTCCATCCGACCAGTGTATTCGCGTTTACCTGATTGGTAAAGGTGCAGATGGCGGGCCGACTACGGATCAGAAGGTTGGGGGTTTCGCCCGACCAGGTCGAGACGTCGTCCCAGGGCACGGCGCTCCGCGCTCTTCCACAGACTCCGGAGCACCAGCGCCTTCCGGGCTTCCGGTTGTCGATAGCGTCGCGTCATGGGCTACTACATCACCGTCTGGGATGGCGCGCGGCCAGCCTCGAGTCTCGAAGCTGCCAAGATTCAACAACACCTCTACCGGGAGGCTCACCCGCGAGTCGAGCCCACAGAGACGATGCGCGACTTCGTGGCGGCACTGAAGCGAGAGTGGCCCGGCCTCCCCGGAGACCCCATGGCTGGCACTCCCTGGAAATACCTTCCGCTGGAGGATGAGGCCGCGGGAAGTCTCTTCGAGACGGTCCTGACGTTCAGTTCGGCGGCGACGGCGGTGCCACGCATCGCGCGCGTGGCCGAGGAACGTGGTCTAGTGTTCTTCGACCCGCAGTTTCCCACACTGCGCGTGCCGTTCCGAGCCGCTTGGGAGCGCTGAGAGTCGATCCACCCACTTCCCCTGCTCGTCAGCCAACACGTAGCCCCCGGCGCTCGGCTGCGATCGACCGCACCGCCATCGTCGACCTGATTTGGGAGCCACAGCGGATCGTGGTCGACGACGTTCGGGTGGGAGCCGACGACGAGGCCGTGGTCGACGCTCTTGAACGAGGCGAGGCAGTCGGTGTCGACGTGCCGTTCGGATGGCCCGATGCGTTCGTGGAGACGATCGTCGCCGATGGGCTCACGAACTCGCCGCGCCGGAACGACTCCAGCGCGTCAAGGGGACATCGCGCAATGTGTCCCACCACGACCGTGCGGACCTAACCCGGCGTGGATTTACCCCAGCACAAAGTGCCCCACGAGCTTTGACAGGTAGGCCACGTCGACATTTCCCGCGAACTCGAACCTCACCTTGCCCAGCCCGGAGAACCACAGCTCAAGTTCGGCATCAAGGTCGAAGGTTCCGGCGGTCTCAACCGACCACGCCTGCACCTTGTTGTACGGAAGCGACGTGTAGTCCTTCTTCTTGCCCGTGACGCGGCGAAGTTTGACGTAGGAAGCGTTCTGGAAGTCGATCATTGGGAGCCCCTCAGGCTGGACTTGGCCGGCGGCGTCGTCGGCGCGACCCAAGGCATCGCGGCGCATACTCAAGAGACCCGACAAACCCGAAGGAGCCACCATGTCCCACCATGTGGCAGTTGCCGTGATCGAGATCGACGCGTCGCCCGAGGAGGTGTGGAAGTCACTCATTGATCCCGCGGCGGTCCGCGAGTACATGTTCGGCTCGGAGGTCGTGACGGACTGGAGCGTCGGAAGTCCGATCCTGTTCCGGGGCCTATGGGAGGGCAAGCCGTTTGAGGACAAGGGTTCCATTGTCGAGATCGACCAACCCGCTCTGCTGCGGTACACGCACTACAGCCCTCTGAGCGGCGCCCCCGACGTCCCGGAGAACTATCACACCCTCACCTACGCGCTCGAATCCGTCCCGGAGGGGACGCGGGTGACGCTCACTCAGGACAACAACGAAACCGAGGCGGCCGCCGAGCATTCGGCCGGCATGTGGCGCCAGCTGTTGGAAACGCTGCGCGAGATAGTCGAGCGGTAGCCGAGCGCCAACGTCAGAACCCGCCACCGATTGGCGGCGCTCTCAATGGACCTGTGGTGCCGAGGGCCCGCCACGCTGCGAGCCCGAGCATCGCCTGCATTCCGAGAACAACAGTGATGAGCGCCCGTTGTACGAGACCCGCGTAGCCTGCGTTGGCGCCGGCGCTGTAGGGGTCAAAGATCACCATGAACAGGGCGAAGAGCCCAAGGGCGGCGGGGCCGGCGATCAGCAGCCACGTCGATGTCACGCGCCAGTACGCGCGCAGTGAGAGTCCGGCGACGATGAAGCCACTCGCGGGAAGCACGACCGCGAGCAGGAAGCCTGCGAGATGCAGCATGACGGCTTCCAACGTGAAGAACCCGTCCATGATCATCCCGATGCCGGTGCAGCCGAGCAATACGATCGAACTGCGACGCAGACGCGCCGTGGGCCACGCCCGCGCAAGTCCCACGACGCCGAGGACCATCGCGAGGCCACTGACGATGAAGGCGCCGTTCATCCAGGGAGCCGTGACCCCCAGCCCGAGCCCGCTGACCGGTTGGCTGATTGCGGAGTATGGCTCGATCACGAGGTCGAATAGTCGGTATCCCGGGCTAACGGTTCCGAGAATCAACCAGGCCGCCGTGAAGACCACGGCGCCTGCAGTCGCGCCGAGGGGGAGTATTCGGGTCATCGCTATCCTTCGAGAATCGAGATCGCTCTAATTGCGCGTCTCTCGTATTTCGCGACACTATGACGATGAGAGGCGTCTTGTCAACCGCCTTGAGCGGCGTCTTGTCAACCGCCTCAAGAGCCGCGACGCCATCGGGAGGCGCGTCGCCCTCGTGCGGCGAGGCGGGAAAGTTTAGGACCTGCGCAGAAACTCGATCTCCTCGGCGTTGACCTTCGATGCGCGAGAGAATAGCTCGATCGCGAACTCGACCTGCTCGTCGGTGAGCGTTCTGAGGTAGTCGGCCCAGCGCTCGCCGACGCGTCCGTAGATGGGGCCAACCTTGGCCATCACGGTCTCGAAATTGGCCGTGACGATGACCCGGCGGCGGTCTGCATCGTCGCGTTTGCGGGTGATGTAGCCTGCCCGCTCGAGGCGGTCCACCACCGCGGTGATCGCGCCACCGGCAGTCAGTCCAGTGCGCTCGGCGAGCTCGCCCGGTGTCGCGGGGCCCTGGCTGATCAGGATGCTCACCGTCTGCATGTCGGTGCTGTTGAGCCCGCCGGACCGAGCTACCGCGTCCTGGAACAGCACGGCGTTTGACATGAAGTCGCGCATCACCACGGCCATGCGGGCGACCGCCTCGTCGCGTCTTGACGGCTTCGCGGACATCAACTATTCTCTCTAAATCCGAGAGGCTCTCCCAGAGAGAGTCTCATCAGTTCTAAGGGTAGCAAATGTCTCGAGCACTCATCGTTGGAAGCGGCGTCGCCGGACCCGCGGTCGCCCAGTTCTTGGCTCGCGCCGGATGGGAGACGCAGGTGTTCGAAGCCGAGCATCGGCCTGGCGCCTACAACGGCCTGTTTCTCAACGTCGCCACCAACGGACTGGCGGTGCTTGACCAACTCGGGCTCCGCGAACGGCTCGTCTCCGACGGGCATCGTTCGCCCCTGATGGTGATGTGGAGCAGCACGGGCAAGCGGCTGGGCGTCGTGCCGAACGGCCCCGCGGGCGATCTCGACCGCGGGAGCGTCGTGGTCAAGCGAGCGTGGCTTCATCAGGTGATCAGGGAGGGTGCGAGCGCTGCGGGCATCCCGACCACCTTTGGGGCCCGCCTCGTGTCGATTAAGGAGACCCCTGATTCCGTGCGGGCATCGTTCGCGGACGGCCGGGTTGCGGAGGGCGACATCCTCATCGGCGCCGACGGGATCGGATCGCTCACGCGCACCTTCATCGACCCGCACGCGCCGGCGCCTCTGTACAGCGGACTCGTCGGGCTGGGCGGCTTCGCGCGAGCGGCGGGCCTCGAGCCGACGCCCGATGCTCAACACATGGTGTTTGGGCGGCGCTCGTTCTTCGGCTACCTCGTGCGAGACGACGGCACCGTCTACTGGTTCGCGAACATCACCCGGCCCGAGCCGGCCACAGGCGAGCTTCGTGGCAAGTCCGGCGAGGAGTGGCTCGCCGAACTCATGAGGCTGCACTCGGATGACCCTGCCCCCATCGCCCTGATCCTCGAGAACAGTGGGACCGATGTGGGCGCTTACCCCATCTACGACCTGCCGCACGTTCCGCACTGGAGCCGTGGGCGCGTTGTCGCGATCGGCGATGCGGTGCACGCCACAAGTCCAAGTGCGGGGCAGGGGGCATCCCTCGCCTTGGAGGATGCGATCACCCTGGCGCGGTGCTTGCGAGACCGCTCGCATTACGCCGATGCTTTCGCCGAGTACCAGCGACTACGTCAGCCCCGCGCTGAAGCGATCGTCGGTTATGCGCGGGCAATTAACAAGCAAAAGCGCGTCACGAAGAGCGCGCTAGGTATCGCGATTCGCGATGCGATGATGCCCGCGTTCCTGCGCAAGGCGGCGAACGACACCCGCAACGACTGGCTGTACAACCACACGATCGAGTGGGACGCGGTGCCTTAGCGTTTTCAGAGCGACGATGCGCGAACAGGTGAGCGGCGCGGCCGCGGCCGCGGCCGCTCACGACGCTCGACCAGCGGCCCCCATCGCGACCGGCTCAATTGCGAGCGGTGTCTGTCCAGGTGTGGCCTTTGTCGCGGGTGGCGAGGTAGTCGGCGATCTTGTTGTCGGGGATGAGGTAGTTGTCGATGCCGTCGCCGTCGGGGTCCAGGATCGTGTTTTGGTTGCCGCCGCCTTGGGAGCCGGTGATGCAGTTCCCGTTCAGGTCGCAGTCCACGAGGTGGGTGTGGGGGTTGTAGACGTGCACCGTCGTTGCAGCCGACGTGGTGGTCGCGGTGCCTGGGGCGTCGCGCCACGTGCCGCCTGCGTTGGTGGTGAACTCGCCGCGCCACGTCGTCGTCAGGGTGAAGATGGTGCGGTGTTCGGGGGC
>JAYTGI010000250.1:0-12170 GCA_043733605.1 Demequina sp.
TCCACCACGTCGCCGTCGTGCATCACGTATTCCTTGCCCTCGATGCGCACCTTGCCTGCGGCCTTCGCCGCGGCCATCGAACCACCCTCGACCAGGTCGGCAAAGTGCACCACCTCGGCCTTGATGAAGCCCTTCTGGAAGTCGGTGTGAATCACGCCCGCGGCCTCGGGCGCGGTGGCACCCTGGCGGATGGTCCACGCGCGCGATTCCTTGGGGCCCGCGGTGAGGTACGTCTGCAGTCCCAGCGTGTGGAACCCGACGCGGGCCAACTGGTCCAGGCCTGATTCGACCTGGCCGTTCGCCTCAAGCATCTCGCGGGCGTCGTCCTCGGTGAGGTCGACCAACTCCGACTCGAACTTGGCGTCGAGGAAGATGCAGTCTGCGGGCGCAACCTGGGCGGCAAGCGTGGCCCTGGTGTCATCATCGGCGAGGCCAGCATCATCCGTATTGAAGACGTAGATGAACGGCTTGGCCGTGAGGAGGTTGAATTCGCGTATCTCGGCAAGGTCGAGCTTGGCGGCCATCGCGCCCCCCGAGACGGTGTCGCCCCTCTGAAGAATCCCCTTGACGGTCTCCGCTGCGGCCAGCAACGCGGGGTCTCCCTTCTTGACCCTGACCTCCTTTTCGAGGCGAGTGATGACCTTCTCGATGGTCTGCAGGTCCGCGAGGATCAGCTCCGTGGTGACGATCTCGATGTCGCTCGCGGCGTCCACCTTGCCATCGACGTGGATCACGTCAGGATCCGCGAATACGCGCGTCACCTGGCAGATTGCGTCGGCCTCGCGGATGGTCGCCAGGAACGCGTTGCCGAGCCCCTCGCCCACTGACGCACCCTTGACGATGCCGGCGATATCAACGAAGGACACGGTGGCTGGGAGGATGCGCTCCGAGGCGAAGATGCCCGATAACACGTCGAGCCTAGGGTCCGGCAGAGGGACAACCCCCACGTTCGGTTCGATCGTTGCGAACGGATAGTTCGCCGCGAGCACGCTCGCGCGTGTGAGCGCATTGAACAGGGTTGATTTGCCGACGTTTGGCAGTCCGACGATGCCGATAGTGAGAGCCACGGGGAGCAAGTCTAGCCGGGGCTGGGAGCACGACCGTCGCGCCGGCTCCTGCGGTCACGTACGGTGACCTTATGGCATTCGGTGAAATCTTCAATCCAGGCATGGCTGACGCACGCAAGCAGCTCGAAGCCGAACGAATCTTGCCCGCTCCCCCGCCCGTCTCTGGGCCGCCGCCGTTCGAGCTCCCCGACCTTGGCGTCGACTTTGACGTGACGTGGTCCCTGGACCCCGCGAACGAGCCAGAGAACGACAGCGGGGCGGCCGCGGCCGCCCCATCATCGGAGTCTTAGGCTCGCCCTCGCGCTAAGACGCAAACTTGATTCCTGCTCCGGGGATCGCATCAAGCAGTCGCTGCGTGTATGGCTGCTGCGCATTGTCAAAGATCTCATCGGTGAGGCCGGTTTCGACGATCTTGCCCTGATCCATCACGGCCACAGCATCGGCAACAACACGCACCACGGCGAGGTCGTGCGTGATGAAGAGATACGTCAGTCCCAGTTCCTCTTGCAAGTCCGCGAGAAGTTGCAGGATCTGCGCCTGCACTAGTACGTCGAGAGCCGAGACCGCCTCATCAAGCACCACCACGTTCGGCTTCAGCGCGAGCGCCCGAGCGACCGCGACGCGTTGACGCTGTCCGCCCGAGAGCTCGTTTGGGTAGCGGTGCGCGAGCGCGGTGGGCAAGGCCACCTGGTCCAGAAGCTCCTCGACACGAGCGATCCGCGACGCACGGTCGCCCACCTTGTGGACCCTGAGGGGCTCCGCAATGATCGCGCCGATCGACCGTTGCGGATCGAGAGACGCATACGGGTCCTGAAAGACAACCTGCATCTGGCGGCGGAGCTTGAACAGGTCACGCGCCGACGCCCCCGTCACCGTGGTTCCGCCCACGATGACTTCTCCCGCGGTCGGCTTTTCGAGGCCAAGCACCAGGCGTGCAGCCGTGGATTTTCCGGACCCCGATTCACCCACGAGCGCAAGGGTCGTGCCCTTGTGGATGTCGAAGGATATCCCGTCCACTGCGTGCAGTGGCTCGGACTTGAAGGCACCTCGGCGGATCGAGTACGTCTTGCGCAGGTCCCTGACCGACACGACGATGGGGGTGTCTGCGAGGCGAGCCTCGATCTCCTCGTGACGCACCACAAGTTTGAGCATGTCGGGCCCGTTGTCGTCGTCCAGATCGACGGCCGTCGACGAGTGGATGCGGCGCGAAGCGAGCGAAGGCGCCGCGGCGATGAGCCGCCTCGTGTAGGGGTGCTGCGGGTGCTGGAGGATCTCCAGGCTCGATCCCGCCTCCACAATCTTTCCTTCATGCATCACGATGAGCTTGGACGCACGCTCGGCAGCGAGGCCTAGATCGTGAGTGATGAGCAGCAGCGCCGTGTTGCGGTCCCGCGTGAGCGACTCGAGGTGGTCAAGGATGACCTTCTGAATCGTCACGTCGAGGGCCGACGTCGGCTCGTCCGCGATGAGCAAGCGCGGCTCCGCGCCCAGCCCAATGCCGATCAGCACGCGCTGGCGCATGCCGCCAGAGAACTGGTGCGGGAACTGCTTCATGCGCCGGGTAGCGTCGGAAAGTCCCGCCTGCTCGAGCACCTCGATCGCCTTGGCCGCGATGGCCTCGCGACCCGTGGCCACGCCATTTGCGCCAATTGCCTCGCGGACCTGGAAACCGATCGACCACACGGGGTTCAGGTTGGACATCGGGTCCTGAGGCACGTAGCCGATGACCTTGCCACGGATGGCTTCCATCTGACGTTCGCTGTAGTCGGTGATGTCGTTTCCGTCGACAAATATCTTGCCCGCCGTGATACTGCCGTTTTCGGCGAGCAACTTGATCAGCGCGGTCGCCGTGGTCGACTTGCCCGATCCCGACTCGCCCACGATCGCAACGGTCTCGCCCGGATAGATATCGAACGACACACCGCGAAGGGCCTGGACGTCACCGGTGCCTGTCACAAAGGTCACCTCGAGGTCCTCGACGCGAACTAAGGGTGCATTCGGGTCAACCGAGGTGTGTGTCGATGGAGCGATCTCCACCATCTTGTCCTTGCTCATCGGTGAGCCCTCGCCTTCGGGTCGAGCGCGTCGCGGATGAGTTCCCCAAGCATGATGAAGGCGAGCACTGTGATCGTCAGCGCGAGGGATGGCCAGAAAAGCGCCATCGGGGCGACCCTCAGCGAGGTTTGCGCCTGGGAGATGTCATTGCCCCACGACATGATCGAGGGCGGGAGCCCAATTCCAAGGAACGACAGGGTCGCCTCCGCCGTGATCGCACCGCCCAGCGCGATCGTGAGGTACACGATGACGGGCGTCAACGAGTTGGGTAGCACGTGCCTCAACAGGGTAGAGAACTTCGACCGCCCCACCGCCTCCGAGGCCATGACGTATTCGAGGTTCTTGACCTGTAGCACCTCTGCCCTCAGGATGCGCGCGAGCGAAGCCCATGCGAACCCTGCGATCGCGAGAGCGATCACGAACACGTTGCGGTGAGCGGACAGCACCGACATGACAACGACGGCGGCGAGGAAATAGGGGATCGCAAAGAAGATGTCACCGACGCGAGACAGCAGTGCATCGATCCATCCGCCGTAGTAGGCGGCGATAGAGCCCATGGGAACGCCGATCACCGCTGTGATGAGGATGACGAAGATTCCCACCGACAGCGAGGTGCTCGCGCCGAAGACGATACGCGAATAGACGTCGCAACCCAGAAGGGTGAAGCCAAGGGGATGCCCAGCTGTGGGGCCACCATTCGAGTTGACAAGTAGGCAGTTGTCGGTTGGCGAAACATTAGTAAACAAGGACGGGAAGAGCGCAACCGTGGTGACGAGGAGGACGATGGCAGTCGAGATGTAGAACAGGGGCCTGCGGCGCAGGTCGCGCCACGCGTCAATCCACAGGTTGGAACGGCGGTCCGCCAAACTGACGCTGTCGACTTCGATGGCATCCGCCGGATCGACGGGCGCGACGTAGTGCTCAACGTGGCGGTCAGACATAGCGAATCCTTGGGTCGAGGACCGCGTAGAGCAGGTCCACCAGAATGTTCACGACGACATAGATGATCGTCAGGATGGTCACGAACGAAACGACCGTGGCGTTCTCCCCCAAGCGAATCGCCTGGAAGAGGACATAGCCCACTCCGGGGATATTGAAGATGCCCTCGGTGACAGTGGTGCCCGCGATCAGCGCCCCAAAGCTCGCGGCAGAGTTGGTCACGACGGGAATGAGTGAGTTACGCGCGATGTGCACTGGGATGATGCGCTTGCGAGACAGCCCCTTGGCGGCCGCGGTGCGCACGTATTCGGCGGACTGCGCCTCGATTACCGAGCCGCGCATGAGCCGCATGCCTGTGACGTAGATCGTGAGCGCGATGACGATGGCGGGGAGCAGCATGGCGCTCCACGTCGTGTTCGCGCCCACCGTCACCGGCGCCCAACCGAGCTTGATGCCGATGAAGTACTGGGCCACAAAAAGAGCGACAAATGGGGGAACCGAACTCAGCACCAGTGCGGCAATCAGATTGGTGTGGTCAAGGACTCGACCCTTGCGGAGGCCGGAAATCAGGCCGATCACCACCGACAGCAGAAGTTCGATGACCACCGCCATCAGAACGAGCTTCACCGTCACTGGCAATGCGCTCGCCAGAATGTCGCTCACGTTGCGGCCAGAGAACGTCACTCCGAGATTCCCTGTGAAAAGGTTCCCGAGGTAGAGGAAATACTGGACGAAGAACGGCTTGTCCAGGTTGTATTGGGCCGTCACTTGAGCGAGCACAGCTGGGTTTGGGGTCTTGTCGCCGAACAGCGCGATCACGGGGTCGCCCGGCATCGAAAACACCATGAAATAGATCAGGAACGTGGTTCCGAAGAACACGGGGATGGCCTGCAGCAAGCGGCGCCCCACGTACATCAGCATGGGTGTACCCCGTACGTCTCGGTTGGCATGGACATGTGAAAGCCGATTCTACTGTGCGATGGCGGGGCCGCTTTCCGCAGACGGCCCGCCTCTCTTTGCCCCGGGAACGGCGCAATCACCCGGCGACGGACACGAAACGGCCCATCCCGCGCGGGCGGGACGGGCCGTTCACGCAATTACTTCTTGGTGATCTCGTAGTACAGCGGGACGGAGTGCCAGTCGAACACCACGTTCTCCACCGACTTGGAGTATCCGCCGGTCACGTTGGAGTACCAAAGCGGGATCGCGGGCAGGTCCTTGAAGAGGATCTCCTGAGCCTGCTGGAACGTCTTGTTCGCTTCCTTCGCGTCCGTCTGAGACGAGCCCTTCTTGAGCAGACCATCGAAGTCAGCCGACGAGTAGTCGCCATCGTTCGAGCCAGCGCCCGTTCCGTAGATCGGTCCGAGGAAGTTGAACAGCGACGGGTAGTCCGCCTGCCAACCAGTACGGAACGCGGTCTCGATCGAGCGATCCGTCACTGCCGTCCGGAACTCACCGAACGTCGGGTAGGGGTTGCCCTCGGCATCGATGCCGAGCGTGTTCTTGATTGAGTTGATCACAGCGTCGACCCAGACCTGGTGGCCACCGTCGGCGTTGTAGCCGATCTTGAACGTGCCATCCCACTTGCTGATCTTGTCGGCCTGAGCCCACAGCTTCTTTGCCTGCTCGGGATCGAACTTCAGGACCTCAGAACCTGAAATCTTGTCAGACCAGCCGTCGATGACGGGCGACGTGAAGTCGCTCGCCGGCGTACGGGTGCCCTGGAAGATGACATCCGTGATCTCGGCCCTGTTGATGGACAGCGACAGCGCCTGGCGACGGAGGTTGCCCTCTTCACCAGAGAAGTGCTTGAGGCGCGCGGGGATCGTGAAGGACTGGAAGATCGCGGCGGGCTGGTTCACAGCACGGTCGCCAAGGTCAGCCTGGAAGGTCTGGAACGCCGAGTTCGGGACACCATCGATGACGTCGACGTTGCCAGCAAGGAGGTCGGCATATGCCGCTTCCTGTGTGGCGTAGAAGACGATCTTCAGTCCGCCGTTCTTCGCGACACGGTCACCCTTGTAGGTGGGGTTGGTCGTGAGCTCGATCTGAACGTTGTGCTGCCACTTGGCGGCATCGGCGAGCATGTAGATGCCGTTACCGACAGGAGCCTTACCAAACGCGACCGGGTCAACAAAGAACGAGTCCGGCAGCGGGTAAAAGGCGGAGTATCCCAGCGAGAGCGGGAAGTCTGCCTGCGGCGCGACCAACGTGATCGTGAAGGTCAGGTCGTCAACCACCTTGAGGCCCGACATAGAGGGGACCGAGTTGTCCCAGCTGAAGCCCTCGATCGGCTCAAAGAAGTAGCTGTTGAGTGACGTGTCGGCGTTTGCGAGGTCAGCTGACCAGTTCCACGCGTCCACGAAGTTGTGGGCCTGAACCGGGGTGCCGTCCGTGAACGTCTGTCCGTCCTTGAGCTTCACAGTGAAGGTCTTAGAGTCATCAGTCTTGATCGAGTCGGCGACCTCGTTGTGGGATGCGCCGTCGCCGTCGTAATAAACGAGGCCTGCGAACATGGCGTCGATGATCTTGCCGCCACCGGTCTCATTCGTTGCAGACGGGATGAGTGGGTTAGCAGGCTCCGAGCCGTTGGTCGTGATGATCGCGCCACTGGTCGACGTGCTATCGCTGTTCGACGAGCAGGCGGCCAGAACGAGCGACAACGTCGCTACGAGAGCCAGTCCCTTGCCAAATGTGCCGAGCTTCATACTCGGGCTCCTTTCTGCACTCGTGATGCCACACGACCGCCAGATCCGGCGGTTGTGGGAGGCCACGAAGGGTCACGGGGATTTTCCACGTGATGTATCCATGTTAGGAAACATGAGGTAACGAATACGTTACGCCTTGGCATCGATTCATGTCTGCTGATATTTGTGTGGCGCGCATCACACTCTGAGCGTGCACCGGGATCAACACCGCGCCTTCATTCCCTGTCCGGCGCTCGTGACACAGTGGTAACCATGGAAGCAATCATTGCCATCGCGGGAATCTTTGTTGGTCTGGTCATTGGATTTCTCTTCGGAAAGCTGCGCGCGGTGTCGGCCACACGGGCGGCCGATGCTCTCGTCGCCCAGGCACGCGCGGCGGCGGACGTCGAGCGTCTACGCGCGACGGAGTTTGAGCGACGCGTCGCGGAGGCTCAAGAGACGGCCGCGCGCCGCGAGATCGATCTGACCGCGGCCCATGAACGCTACGTGGCCCAGGTGCGCGGCGATCAGGACTCTCTTAAGCAGCAGTTCCAGGCGCTCAGCGCGGAAAACCTGAAGCAAAGCCAGGAGTCGTTTCTCCAGATCGCTGGGGAGCGCCTCACTCGCGAGCGCCACGCGGCCGATGCCGAACTTGCCAAGCGAGAGGAGTCGGTGAAGAAGCTCGTCGAGCCGATGGCGAAGGCGCTCGACGACGTGAGGCGTCAGACGACAGAGGCGGACAAGAGCCGTGCCGAGGGACAGGCCGCGCTCGGTCAGCAGGTACGCCAGATGCTCGAGGCGTCTGCCAAGCTCGACAAAAAGACTACCGACTTCATCAACACACTGCGCCGGTCGGATGTGCGCGGCAACTGGGGCGAGGTGCAACTACGGCGCGTGGTCGAGCTCGCGGGGATGGTTAAGTACGTCGACTTCGAGGAGCAAGAAAGCGTCAAGGATGCCGAAGGCCGCAACCTGCGCCCGGACATGACGGTCAAGCTCGCGGGAGGCCGCACGATCGTGGTGGACTCCAAGGTCGCGCTATCGGCCCTCCTCGAGGCGTTTGAGGCGGACGACGAAACGGTGCGTGCGGAGCGGCTTCTGGCTCACGCGCGCCACGTCAAGAAGCACGTCGACGATCTTTCGGGCAAGAGGTACTGGGAGCAGTTCGCCTCCGCGCCTGAATTCGTCGTCATGTTCGTGCCCTCCGAAGCCTTCTACCAATCGGCCCTTGAGCAAGACCCCGCACTCCAGGAGTACGCGTTCGAGAAGCGCGTAGTGATCGCAACCCCCACCACGCTTGTCGCCATGCTGCGCACCGTCGCCCACGCGTGGAAGGAGGACACCCTCGCCAAGAACGCGCAGCAAGTGCTCGCCACCGGCAAGGAGCTCTACGACCGCCTCATCACTATGGGCGGGCACCTCGCGCGCGTTGGCAAGGCCCTCGACAATGCAGGCAAGGCGTACAACGCCACCGTCGCCTCGATGGAGTCCAGGGTGCTGGTGAGCGCCAGGAAGTTCGGGGAGATGCAGGAGATCACGGCGACGATCGAGGAGTCGGTGCCCGTGCACCTCGACATTCGCCAGATCGCCGCCCCGGAACTCGAGCCAGGCGCTGATGCGGAGCCATACGAAGAACCCGCCTCGGACCACTAGCGCGCTACGGGCTCACCCGCCTGGAGGCGAAACCGATGCGCGTGGCATCGTTCAGCTGCTCCACCCCGTAGAAGCGGTGCCTGGAGAACGCCCCAATCCGGAGCCTTCCGGTGTGCTCATCGAGATCCATGTGTCCAGCCCAGACCCTCCCACCCTGTCCGATGCAAGCGCTTCCAGCGACACGCTCCACGCGCCTGATCGGTCGTTGCGAAACCAAGCGCCTGAGGCGAGCGAGGAACAAGAGTACCTGCCACGCCCCCGCAAATGCAAGCGCTTGCGTAACACAATTTGTTCCCTTTGACCGATTCGCTAGGTGGGGCTACGGTTCCCTTAAACCGAGGGGGTCAGCCCGCGGATCGCGACAAGGGAGTCCCGATGCCTCAGCACGTACGCACACTTACCGCTCTGCTATCCGGAGTCGGTCTTGTGGTGGGCCTTGGCCTCGCCGCCCCGCTCGCCACTCCGGCCCGCGCCGCAGAAGCGACCGTCGCCCTCGTCGGCAGCCTTCAGAGCGAGCTCGGCTGCCCGGGAGACTGGCAGCCGGATTGCGCGGCCACGGAGCTCCTGCCGACCGGCACCGCCGGTCGCTACGCCGCAGAGTTTCTCGTCCCGGCTGGAGGCTGGGAGTACAAGGTCGCGCTGAACGACACCTGGGACGTCACGTGGGGGCGGGCCGGGGGCGGCGACAACGCCCCGCTGACGATCGCGGGCGACACGTTGCTCCGCTTTACCTACGACGACGCCACGCACCTCATCGCCGTCGCGCCCGTCGCCCTCACCGGTGGCTACACCGCAGCCGACGACACCCTCATCGCTCCCCCAGTGCGCGAGGAGGGCGACGGGCAGCAGTTCTACTTCGTCATGACGGACCGCTTCGCGAACGGCGACCCGACCAACGACACAGGCGGGCTCACGGGTGACCGCTTGGTCACGGGCCTCGACCCGACCGACAAGGGCTTCTACCACGGTGGAGACCTGGCCGGGCTGCGCAGCAAGCTCGACTACATCGACGGCCTCGGGACGACGGCGATCTGGCTCACGCCGTCCTTCGTCAACAAGCCGGTGCAAGGCACAGGGGCCAACGCCTCTGCCGGCTACCACGGGTACTGGATCACCGATTTCACCCAGATCGACCCCCACCTTGGGACCAACACCGAGCTCGAAGCCCTCATCGCCGACGCCCACACCCGCGGCATCAAGGTCTACTTCGACATCATCACCAACCACACTGCCGACGTCATCGATTACACGGGGGGCGTCTACGACTACGTCGATCAGGCCACCCGGCCGTACACCGATGCGGGCGGGGCGGCGTTCGACCCGGCCGACTACGCGGGAACTAGCACCTTCCCTGCTCTGAATGCCGCGACGTCGTTCCCGTACGTGCCCGTCGTCGACCCCGCGGAGGCGAACGTCAAGGTCCCTGCGTGGCTCAACGACGTGACGAAATACCACAACCGCGGGAACTCAACCTACAGCGGCGAGTCGACCACCTATGGCGACTTTTCCGGCCTCGACGACTTGATGACCGAGGACCCCACCGTCGTCCAGGGCTTTGTGGACGTCTATGACGCCTGGGTCGACCTGGGCATCGACGGCTTCCGGATCGACACGGCCAAGCACGTGAACTTCGAGTTCTGGCAGACGTTCACGACGGCCGTCAAGGCGCACGCGTCCAGCGTCGGCAACGACGACTTCTTCATGTTCGGCGAGGTGTACGACGCAGACGCGACCAAGACCTCGCCGTACGTGCGCGACTCCGACATGAGCTCGGTCCTCGACTTCTCCTTCCAGTCGGCGGCGACCACCTTCGCCCGCGGGTTCAACCCCGACGTGCTCTCCACCCTGTACGCCTCCGACGACTGGTACACGACCGGTCACTCCAGCGCGACGGCCCTGCCCACCTTTCTCGGCAACCACGACATGGGCCGGGTGGGCCACCTGCTGCGGGACGACGCCGACGGCCTCGCCCGCTCCGAGTTGGCGCACAGCCTGATGTTCCTCTCGCGCGGCCAGCCGGTCGTGTACTACGGCGACGAGCAGGGCTTCGAGGGCGCCGGATCGCTTGGCGGCACCGACAAGGACGCCCGCCAGGACATGTTCGCCACCCAGGTCAACGAGTACGCGAACCAGCAACTGCTCACCGGTGAGCTCGCCGGCTCGCAGGACCGTTTCGACGCGACCGCGCCGCTCTACCAGCACATTGCCGACCTCGCCGCCCTGCGGGCGTCGACCCCTGCACTCGTCGACGGCGCGCAGATCGAGCGTCCGGTCTCCGGCGCCGACTCGGTGTACGCGTTCTCCCGCGTGCTGCCGACCGACAAGGTCGAGCACCTCGTCGCGCTCAACAATGCGACCGCCCCCGCGGCGGTCACCGTCACCTCGCTGACCCCTGGCGCGACGTTCACCCCGCTGTACGGCGGCGGCGTCGCGGTCACCGCCGACGCCGCGGGCGTAGTCTCGTTCACCATGCCCGCGCTATCCGCGCTGGTCTTGGTGGCCGACGGGGCGGTCGCCCCCGCGGCCTCCCTCGACCTGTCGCTGGCACTGCCAACCCCGGGTGCAGCGCTTACCGGGTCAACCCCTGTCGCCGCGACCACGCCGGACGTCTGGCAGCAGACCTCCTTCGCATACCGGGCCGTCGGCGGCACCGACTGGATGCCGCTCGGCACTGCGGAGAGCACCAGCCCGCGGGTCTTCGCCGATGTCACAGGCCTGGCCGATGGCACGCTCGTCGAGTACCGCGCGGTGACCACGGACGCCGCTGGCGCCCATGCGGCCGCATCGACCTACGGCTCAGTCGGCTTCGCTGTCGACGGTGCTGTCGCGGTGGAGCCGCCGCCGGACGAGCTCGGCAACCTCCTGGTGAGCGCCCCGGGCAGCTACCAGAGCGAGGCCGGTTGCCCCGGCGATTGGGACCCTGCCTGCACCACCACCACCCTGACGTATCGCGGCAACGGGCTCTACGCAGGGACCTTCCCTGTCAGCGCTGGCGACTACGAGTACAAGATCGCCATCGGCGGCACGTGGGACGTCAACTACGGCGTGGGCGGGGCACCCGGTGGGGCGAACGCCACCTTCTCGCTCGCTGCACCCGCCGACGTGACCTTTGTCTTCGACGAGGTGAGCCACGCCTTCACGTCGAGCGCGCAGGGGCCACTGCTCACTCTTCCCAGCAGCTACCAGAGTGAGGTGGGTTGCGCGGGCGACTGGGACCCTGCCTGCCTGTCCACCGTCCTGCTCGACCTGAACGGTGACGGCATTGCCACGTTCACCGCGACGATCCCCGCGGGCTCCTACGAGGTGAAGGTCGCCCATGGGCGGTCATGGAACGAGAACTACGGAGCGGGCGGAGTCCTGGGAGGCGCGAACATCCCGTTCACTGCCCCTGGCGGAAAGCCAGTGACGTTCAGCTACGAGATCGCTTCGCACCTGCTGACCATCGAGGTCACCGACCCGCCGCTCGCGGGTCTCGGGACCTGGCAAGCGCAGTGGGTCGACGCCGAGACGCTCGCCTGGCCGGCGAGCCTCATCCCTGCCGGTGCTGACCCTTCCGGCCTCACCTGGGCGCTGCACCACGCGCCCGACTCCTCTCTGGGCGTCGTCGATGGAGCCGTCTCGGGCGGGGAGCAGGTCGCGCTGACCTATGACCCAGCCGGGCTCACCGCCGCACAGCTGGCCCGGTTCCCTGCGCTCTCGGGGTATGTGGCCCTGCGCCTGGACGCCACCACGGCCGACATCGAGCAGTGGCTCACCGGCGAACTCCTCG
>JAYTGI010000251.1:0-1542 GCA_043733605.1 Demequina sp.
TCTCTCGGCTCTCACGTCCATCGAGCGAGTGGTGAGTGACGAGCCAACCCATTGACCCGTCTGCGTGTGGGCACGGCTCTGTCGTTGCCCCGCAAATACAGTCCTCGTCCTCGTGATCGATCAAGTCGTCTACGGGCACGACGTGGAAGGTGGGCATCAGGCGATCTTGGTGATCGGCGCGGTGCCAACCTTCGGGATCGTCGGCGGGGCCAACAGGGAGTCAAGCGCGTCGGCCGCCTCCATCGCCTTGAACCTCGAGATCTGCGTCTGCGAGTAACCCGCGTCCTCCCACAACTGCTGCCGGGGAACACCAATCGCCGACCGCTTGATCAGCGCGTCAGCAAGCTCGGCCTCGGAGCGGTACTCGGGGTCAGCCCAGATCGTCTCCGAGTCGTCCACGTCGCCACGCGGGTCATTCAGCACCTTGAAGCACAGGCGCATAACCTCTTCCCACGCCTCACCGAAGAACCGCATCTTGCGGCGCGACTTCGCCACCAGACCCGTCTCGGCAGACTTGATCGCGTCACCGCTGGGGAAGTTGCCCGACAGGTAGAAGTAGTGCGGGGGCGTGCGCGTCTGGCTGGCCACGTGCTGCACCAGGAGCTCGATGCCGGTCACATAGTTCTGAAGGTCGCCCGCGGTCAGCGTGCCGAACCTCGCGTTCGGGTCCTCCGACACGAGCAGCTTGTCGATGGCGATCTGGAACGGTGGCTTGACCTGCCCGTTCGGCTGCACATCCAACTCGATGCCGGTCGCGTACCTCTGCGGGAACGCGATGAACTCGGATGCCACGAGCATGTCAGCCAGGAGCTTGTTCACCGCGTCCTGCATCGGGATCACGTTGATGAACTCGGACACGCCATAGTCGGAGGTCAGTGATGGCCGGTTGATGAGAGGGATGACAGGGACCACGCCGAGCGGGTTGGCCAGGGGCCAAACCTCGCCCTCATCGGGGTCGATCTTCCAGTCCCCGTTGCCGGAGTCTTCCCGCTCGTACTTGAACACGAAATCTGGGGTGAACAGGATCGCGTGCGTCCCGTCATTGTCCTTCCAACGCTTCAGCGCGGCAATACGAGTCGTCCGGTCGCCGGGCGCGTAGGCCACCACGACATCGCGGGCGGACTCGATCGACACCCGCGGCTGCCCGTCGCAGTCGCCCCACACGATCGCGTAGGAGTCACCCTTGATGAGTGCCTCGGAGTGCGCGAGCTGTGACTTGGCGTCCAGGCCGTTGGCCTGCCAGATCTGCCACGCGTCAGCGTCAGCCTTCGGGTCGATGCCGTGCCGGAAACCTTGGACGTTCAGGCGCTCCTCGACAGCGTCAACCACCAGCGGGCACCAGTTGTCGGCGAATGCGGAGAACATGCCGCCGAACGCTTCCCGGAACTTCTCGGACGTGAACGCGAGGCGGTGCCGCCCGTCGTAGTAGTCCGAGAGCCGCTGAAGAGTGACCTGCCGGGCGGTCAGTTTCTGCTCCATGACCTCGAGCAGAGCCAATGGTGTCCCCGGTGCATTCTCGCGCATCACGGGCACCACGCTCCT
>JAYTGI010000252.1:0-12114 GCA_043733605.1 Demequina sp.
AAATGGGCACGGGGACCGTGCTGGTGAACCTCAGCGGTCGCGGCGACAAGGACATGGACTACGTCATCGAGAACTGGGGCATCGGCCAGGATCGCTGAGTGACCGGGGCACTGTCGCCCTCGGTCGCCCAGGGGCTCGTCGCGTGCTGAGGGATTCCTGGGCCAAGGCACAGCGGGGCAGCGCCGCGTGGCCCCGCCCCGCCGACCCTCCTTGTGTTTATCGCGCCGGGACGGAGACGTGCTGCGGCTCGGCGTGAGGCTCCAGGTATTGCGAGGCCTCGCCCTCGACCTGCAACTGCGGCAGCCATGACAACCACTTGGGCAGGTACCAGTTGGCCTCGCCAAGGAGCGCCATGATCGACGGCACCAAGATGGTGCGGACGACGGTTGCGTCCAGGATGACCGCCACCGCGAGTCCGAGACCCATCTGGCAGAACTCCGCGAGGTCGCCAAGAGCAAAGCCGATGAAGACGGCGACCATAATGAGCGCGGCACCCGTGATGAGCGAACCCGTACGTGACAGGCCGAACGCGATCGCATCGCGAGTGTTTCCGGTGGCCGCGTGGCGTTCCTTGATGCGGCTCAACAGGAACACGTGGTAATCCATCGACAGGCCGAAGAGCACCGCGAACAGGAACAACGGAATCCACGGGGCGATGCCAGGCACGTGCGGCATGCCCAGCAGGTCCGCGCCCCAACCAAATTGGAAAACCGCCACGAGGACGCCGTACGCGGCTCCCGTCGAAAGCACGTTGAGCACGATGGCGGTGCCCGCGATTGTCACCGACCTGAACGTGACCAGCAGCATGACGAGCGACGCGCCGAGCACGATGAGGGCTACCCATGGCGCCGAGTCGGTGATGAGCTTGGTGAAGTCGATCGTTCCCGCTTGACCGCCGGTGACGTACGCCTTGGCGTCGGTGCCGTCAAGAAACTGCGGGATGACAGCTGACCGCAGGTCCTTGATCGCGGCCTCTGCCTCGGGGTCGGCCGCGTCGTACGTGTCCTTTGTCTCGATGAACGCGGTGTCGCCCTCCCACGAAACTGAGGTCTCTGCGAAGGCGACGGATGCCTCGATCGCCGCAGTGAGGGCCTCGACCTGAGTGCGTGCTCCGCCCGCTTTGTCAATCACGACGAGCGTCGACGCCTGTCCGTATCCGAAGTCCGTGGTGAGCACCTCGGTGGCCTGCTTGAAGGGCATGCCATCGGGGAGCGCGTCGGTACCTGCGAACGTGAGGCGCATAGAGAACGCCGGAACTGCCAGTGCGAGAAGCACACCGAGCCCCGCGATCGCGGCGACTGCTGGACGGCGCATGACTCCGCGAGCGATGGCTGACCACAAGCGGGGTTCCGCGCCGGGGTGGGAGATGGGCAGCTTGCCCTTGTTGACCCTTTTGCCAAGGAGCTTGAGGACGGCGGGCAGGAGCGTCAACGCCGAGATGACCGAGAAGACGGCCACGATCATCGCGCCCGAGCCGAGGCTCACCATGATGGTCGAGGGGACGACCAAGAGCCCCGCCAGTGAGATCAGCACGGTGATTCCCGAGATCAACACTGCCCTGCTCGCCGTGTTGCCCGCGAGCGCAACGGCGTCGGTCACGCTTCGTCCGTGGGCGAGCTCTTCCCTGAAGCGCTGAACGATCACGAGCGAGTAGTCGATGCCAAGCGCGAGACCCATCATCGTGATCATGTTGAGGATGAAGAACGACAGGTCGAACGCGCGGCCGACGACGGCTGCGGCACCCACGGCGGCGACGATCGACACGATCGACACGAGCAGCGGAAGTCCTGCGGCGACGAAAGCGCCGAAGACGACGAGCAGGATGACGATGGCCGCGCCGATACCGATCATCTCGCCCCGCATAAGGCCCTCATTACCGAGCTTCTCAAACGCCGCGTAGCCGCTCGTTTCCCCGTATGCGTAAACGGAGAATCCCTCGATCTGGAGGCCAGCTGTCGCGTCATTGAGCGCGGCACCAAGTTCGTCGGGGTAGTCGCGCGACAACGTCGCGGTCAGGAGCGCACTCGACTGGTCAGCTGAAACGGGTGAAGGGGCAGCCGCGGTGGGCACCTCGACGCTTGAGACGCCTTCGAGAGACGCGATGGCGGCCCTTGTGGTCTCGATGGCCTGCTGGAAGCTCGAGTCGGCGAACGTGTACGTGTCCGACGTGACGATGATCGTTTCGGTCACGGGAACGCCGGCGCCTCCGCGCATCGCCGTGTTGATGTCGTCGGCCGTTCCCGATTCCGTCGCGATAAGAGCCTTGTCTTCTTGGACAAGGGAGTCGCCGAGTGAGCCGGCGGCGATCGCGGCGATGGCGAGCCCGAGGACCCAAGCGCCGAAGGTGAGCCACGGCCGAGCGGCAGATGCCCTCGCGATGCGGCCAGTCATTCCGAGTTTCATGGTGTTCTCCTTGTGAAGGCGAGTCCGCATGGGGGGCGGTCTCAGTGCGCTCACGACGCTACGGAAGCAGAGGCTGCGCCGTCTGCCCGCTTACGGGGGGTTGAAGCGGTCGCTACCGGGGGGTTTGCGCGTCGCCCATTTGGGGGAGCAGTGCCCGTACATCACCCATGAGGGGGAAGGGAAGATCGGGCGGCCGGGTGTGGTGCGGGTGGTCGCTTTGAGGGCACGATTGCCCCATGACATGGACTCGCCGCTACTTTGCCGTCACCTGGAGCATCCGCACGTGGAGGGAAATTGCGTACCTGCTGCTTGGCCTCCCCATCGGAATCCTGTGGTTCGTGTACGCGATCACCATGTACGCCACGGGCTTGAGCCTCGTGATCATCTGGGTGGGCGTGCCGCTCCTGGTATTCACGCACTGGTCGATGCGCTCGATCGGTGCCTTCGAGCGCGGCATGTTCAACAGCATGCTTGGCGAAGCGGTGCCGGCGCCCGCTTTGCCCCCCGCGCGTGAGGCACTCGGCGGCCCGGGAGCATTCGCTAAAATGCGGCGCTGGCTCGACGTGTTGTTGCGCGATTCGAGCGTGTGGCGCGTGCTGTTGTGGGTTTCCGTCAGGGGAATCTTGGGTGGGGTGGGTTTCACGGTGGCGCTTCTTGGCGCGATCATGCCGATCGCTCTTGTGGCAGCGGCGCTGCAGGCGATCCTCTACCAACTCGGGTTCACGTTTGGCTTCCAGATCGACACGACCGACGCCAGTGCGCTTCATGTCGTCGATGTCTCCACCTTTTGGACCGCTATCGGCACGCCCGTCATCCTGATCGTCGCGCCCCTGTTCGCCTGGGCGTCGCGGGGGACCGCATACGCGCACCGACTCTTAGGCAGGTGGGCGCTCGGCGGGGGTGACGGTGCGGCCATTGCCGCGGCGAATCAGCGCGCTAGCCTCGCGGAGGAGCAAGTGCGGATCGATCAGGAGCTGCACGATTCGATCGGCCACATGATCACGATGAACATCATTCAAGCCGGGGCGGGCGCGCACGTCTTCGACACAGATCCAGAATTCGCGCGCCAGGCCCTCAAGAACATCGAGGACAGGGGCAGGGCGGCGATGGGTGAACTCGACCGCATCATCGCCGCGATGAGGGGAGACCGCCACGAGACGCGCGAGCCCCTTCCGGGAGCCGCCGACCTCGGCAGGCTCATGGAGGAGTCGCGAGCCGCAGGAATGACGATCGACGCGCACCTCGATGCCCCACCCGTGCCCGCCGCGGTGGGACGCGCCGCATTTACCATCGTGCGTGAGGCTCTGACAAACGCGGCGAGGCATGCGCCAGGGGCCGCGGTGACGGTGAGGGTCGAGCGCGACGGAGACGCGCTCGCGCTCGAAGTAGTCAACGAGGCATCGTCGACGCCGCCTCCCGCGAGCTCGAATCGAAATAGGCGTGGCCTGAGCGGGATGAGGGACAGGGCCGCTTTGCTTGGTGGGCGCTCCAAAGTGGGTGCGGAGGCGGGTGGATTCGCGGTGCGCGCGCTGCTGCCGCTCGATGCGAATCTCGCCGCAGAGGCGCCCGATCCTGCCTCGCCGTGGGCGTCTCTCCGTGAGAGAGTTGCACCGTGAGAATAGTCATTGTCGACGACGACCCCTTGGTGCGCATGGGCCTCAAGGCGATCGTCGGGTCGGAACCGGGCTGGGAAGTGGTCGCCGAGGCCGGGGACGGGCGCCAAGCGCTCGCGGTGGTCGCAGAACATCGGCCGGACATCGTCCTGATGGATGTGCGCATGCCGCACCTGGACGGGTTGGCCGCCACCCGCGAAATCACCGCGGGCGACAGCGGCGCGAAGGTGCTGGTGTTGACGACGTTCGAGGTCGACGAATACGTGTTCGAGGCCATGCGGGCGGGGGCGGCGGGTTTTGTCCTGAAGCGCGTGCCTCCCGCGGAACTCATCGAGGCGGTCCGCATCGTCGCGGCGGGGGAGTCCTTGCTGTTTCCCGCATCGACGAGGGGCGTGATCGAGCGATTCGCGGCCCCCAAGAGCGATGCCGCGCTTCCCGACCTGACCGAAAGAGAGGAAGCCGTGTTGCGTGTGCTGGCCACAGGGCTGTCGAATGGCGAGATCGCGGCAAAGCTTTTCGTGTCTGTCGAGACCGTCAAGTCACACGTCGCCTCGATTCTCATGAAGCTTGGCGTGAGGGACAGGACACAGGCCGTCATCGCGGCATACGAGACTGGCTTCGTGACGCCAGGAGCCGCGGAGTAGCGGTCGCCGCGGCTAGGCTTCCGGGCGCGAGGCGCTCACGATCACGGGGGTGCCCAGTCCGACGCGTCCACCGGGGCTCTTCACCGTGTCGTTTTGCATGCGAATGCAGCCGTTTGACACCGACTGACCGATCGAGCCGGGAACATTCGTCCCGTGAATCGCGATCTGCGGGATAGTGCTCTTGAAGCTGTCGAGCGCCTCCGAGTAGGCGGAAAGCCCCAGCGCAAACGTGCCGTACACGCCCGTCGGGTTTGCCGCGAGGTCGATCGGATCGGTGATGTAGAAGGTTCCCACTGGCGTCGGCGTGGCCGGGCTCCCCACGGCGACAGGGGCGGTCAACTCGACAACCCCGCCGACGACGAGGTCGAGTTCGTGTTAGGCGAGGTACACGTGAATCACGGTGTCCGTCGACCACGCGATGACGTTCGACGGTCGCACCCAGCCGGTCTGGCCGTTGAGCTTGGTGGGCAGGGATACCTGGTACCAACGGTTGCCACCCACGTCCACAACGTCGATTGCCATCAACGTGAGCGGTAGGGAGTAGTAGGTGTAGGGAGCCAACTCGCGCGTGACGGCGCCGTCCGGCGCGACGAACAGGGACAAACTGTCGACTATCGAGGTGAGGATTGCCTTGCCAGGCGCCAGTCCCGCATGGATCAACGGGGCTTTAAAAGGCGCTGTTCCGATCGCGGTGATGGGCTGGATGAGGGCCGGCTCCACTGGGGCGGCGAGCTGGCTTTCGGGTGCTGTTCCACCGGTGTGTGCGGTGACAAAGGCAACGCTTGTGCCCGCGATGGCCGCGATCGCGAACGCACCTACCATCGACAGGCGGCGGCCACGCGTGAGCGGGACTCTCATGGGTCAATTGAACACGGGAATGGTCGCAGTAGTCGTCTCAAGAGGTGGGCCCGCGGAATCTCAGCGATCCGCGCCTTGTTTCCCGGCGTCGTCTGCCCACCCAGACTCGCCATTAGGCTGGGTCCATCGTCCCCTAGGCCGCGCAATCCGTGTGCCCCGATGCGTCAAGGAATCAGATGGACCTCTTCGAATACCAAGCACGAGACATGTTCGAGAAGCACGGCGTTCCCGTGCTGGCAGGCATCGTCGCCACCACGCCCGCCGAGGCACGCGCCGCCGCGGAGAGCCTCGGAGGCGGCACCGTCGTCGTCAAGGCTCAGGTCAAGACGGGGGGCCGCGGCAAGGCAGGCGGCGTCAAGGTGGTGCACAATCCGGCCGATGCCGAGGCGGCCGCCGAGGCCATTCTCGGCATGGACATCAAGGGCCATACGGTGCACAAGGTGATGATCGCCGCTGGTGCCAAGATCGCACGGGAGTTCTACTTCTCGGTGCTGCTCGACCGTTCTGAGCGTCGCTGCCTCGCGATGTGCTCCGTCGAGGGTGGCATGGAGATCGAGGAGCTCGCTGTCGAGCGGCCCGAGGCCCTCGCGCGCGTCCCTGTCGACCCGATCGTGGGCATCGACGCGGCCAAGGCGGCCGAGATCGTCGCGACCGCTGGTTTCTCCGCTCAACTCGCGGGCCCAGTGGCGGACGCCATCCAGAAGTTGTGGACGGTGTATAGCGAAGAGGACGCCACGCTGGTCGAGGTGAACCCGCTGGTGCTGACCGAGGACGGCAAGATCGTCGCCCTCGATGGCAAGGTCACTCTCGATGAGAACGCGGGCTTTCGCCACGCTGACCACGAGGCGCTCGAGGACAAGGACGCGGCGGACCCTCTTGAGGCCAAGGCCAAGGCGCTGGGCCTCAACTATGTGAAACTCGACGGCGCAGTGGGCATCATCGGCAACGGTGCCGGACTGGTCATGTCGACCCTCGACGTGGTCGCGTATGCGGGAGAGCAGTTCGGCGGCGTCAAGCCCGCAAACTTTCTCGACATCGGAGGAGGCGCCTCGGCGGCCGTCATGGCGAACGGCCTCGACGTGATCCTGGGTGACCCTCAGGTCAAGAGCGTGTTCGTGAACGTGTTTGGGGGCATCACCTCATGCATCGAGGTGGCCAACGGAATCGTCGGCGCGCTCGAGACGCTGGGCGATACGGCGACCAAGCCCCTCGTGGTGCGCCTCGACGGGAACTACGTCGATGAAGGCCGCGCCATCTTGGCCGCGGCCAACCACCCGCTCGTGACCATCGAAGCCACCATGGACGGCGCCGCGGCGAAGGCCGCCGAGCTCGCCGCCGCGGCCGCCTAAGGAGACACCATGGCCATCTTCCTCACAGCAGCATCCAAGGTCATCGTCCAAGGCATGACCGGCGCGGAGGGCATGAAGCACACCGCTCGCATGCTCGCCTCCGGCACCAAGATCGTGGGCGGAGTCAACCCGCGCAAGGCGGGAGAGCAGGTCGACTTCGACGGGGTCACCATCCCCGTCTTTGGCACCGTCGCAGACGCGATGGCCGCCACGGACGCCGATGTCTCGGTCGTCTTCGTGCCGCCGGCCTTCACCAAGGCCGCCGTCGTCGAGGCGATCGACGCGGGCATGCCGCTCGTGGTGATCATCACCGAGGGCGTTCCCGTCAAAGACACCGCCGAGTTCTTCGCTCACGCCCAGGCGGGCGGCACGCGCCTCATCGGCCCCAACTGCCCTGGACTCATCACTCCCGGCCAGTCAAACGTGGGCATTACTCCCGCCACGATCACGGGACCAGGCAGGATCGGGCTCGTGTCGAAGTCGGGCACCCTCACGTACCAAATGCTGTTCGAACTGCGCGACATCGGCTTCACCACCGCGGTGGGCATCGGCGGCGACCCGATCGTGGGCACCACCCACATCGATTGCCTCGAGGCGTTCCAGAACGACCCTGACACCGTCGCGATCGTGATGATCGGCGAGATCGGGGGAGACGCGGAGGAGCGCGCCGCCGCGTACATCAAGGAGCACGTCACCAAGCCGGTTGTCGGCTACGTCGCCGGGTTCGAGGCGCCCGAGGGCAAGACGATGGGCCACGCAGGCGCGATCGTGTCGGGTTCTGCAGGGACAGCGCAGGCCAAGAAGGAGGCCCTCGAGGCCGCTGGTGTCAAGGTGGGCAAGACTCCCTCCGAGACGGCGCAGCTCATGCGAGACATCCTGCGCGGCTAGCGCGCGCCGGTCCCGGATGACAGGGTCGCTCCGGGTGACCATAGCGGCATGACGGTGCACCCCCAGGCAAAACCTCCCACGTCTACTGGGCGCTTGGCGGGAGCCGCGCGGGCGGCCACGGAGGCGGTCACCGAGGCGGTCACGGAGGCGGTCTCAACGGTGAGAAGCGAGGCGCCCGGTTGGTTGGGTGGGGCGCTCGCAGGGCTTCAGGCCGCACTCTTCTCTTTCGCGCTCGTGCTCCTTCCCCTGTGGGTCATCGCCGCATCGACGGCCAATTCTCAGATCAGTTGGGGCAAAGCGACGGGGGTCGCCGCGCGCGTATGGCTCACGGGTTTCGGTGTGCCGTGGGCCGTGGATGGCGTCCCCGTTACTCTCGTGCCGCTCGGTGTTGCCTCGCTCACGTTTCTGATGCTCGTGCAACTGGCCAGGCGCTTCGCTTCGCCCACATGGACCGCGGCTGTCGCCGCAGTCGCTGCCTTCGCCGCAACCGTGGGCCTGTCCGCATCGCTCGCGTGGGGCGGTGCCGAGGACTCCCAGACCAGGGTGGTCCGGGCCACCGTTGTCGCGCTCGTTCTTGGCATCCCCGCGGTCGCCTGGGGTCTGCTGCGCCAAAGGGGTGCGGCCCTGACATGGCTCAAGCGCGTGCCGGAGGCCGTGAGATCGGGAGTCCGCCTAGCGGTCGCCATGGGGTCAGGCACGGTCGCCTTGGCGGCGATCACACTGGTCGTCTCCACCGTTGCCGCTCGGCACCTTGTGGCGCAATCAGCGACGTCTCTTGGCGTCGACACGGCCGGAGGCTTGGCCCTCGCTTTTCTCGAAACCTTGTACGCGCCAACGCTTGTCGTGTGGACCTTGTCGTGGCTCAGTGGCGCAGGCTACGTCTTCGGCGGAGTCATTTCCTCGTCAGCGCAGGCGCCTACTGACATGATCCCCATGGTGCCTCTTTTGGCCACCCTGCCGCACGCCGCCGGAGGTGCGCTCGCGTTGAGTCCCTTGGTCATCGGTGCAGTGGGGGCTCTTGTCACGGTGCTCCTGCGCAAGCGAATGGGGAATGGCATGCGCGCATTGCCCACGATTGGCATAGCGATTTTGCTTGTCTCCGTGGCGGTCGGCGCGGCTTCGCGGGTTTCACGCGGTGCGATCGGCCCTGGCACGCTCGCCGTCGTTGGTCCGCAGCCCCTCATCGCGGGCGTCATGATCGGCCTAGAACTAGGCCTCGGTGCGGTCGTCGCGGTGATGCTTATGGCGGTCGCCGGGCTGATGCGCGGTCCGGCTAAGGAAGCTCGATCCCGTACCGGGCCTTCACCGAGTCGTGAAACTCCTGCTGACACACCAGTTGCCCCTGCGGGGTGAGCGAGGTACGGGTGCACGAGTCGAGCTTCAGCACGTCCGGCGCGATCGCGAGCCACCCGATTCCCATGAGGACAAACGCGCCGGCACCGATTCCCCCCAAACTAAGCATGATCCGCAGACTTCCCATGTTGGGAACGCCAAACGTGGACCAGAACGCCAATACGCCAAGGACGACGGCGAGCAGCGCGAGCGGGAGCGTCCCTAGCCGATAGACCATGGGCGCGAAACTGAGAAACCACGTCGCCACCATTGTCCACACGAATAGGCGCGAATAGCGCCGTACTCTGACGAGTTCGGGCGCGGGAGTGGGGGGCGCGGGGGTGGGCGTCATCGAGAATTCCAGTCGGTCACTGTCCCAGCATGCCTATAGGGTCTGACTGTGACAAACCGGCTCGCCCGCATCGTGGTCCTCATTTCGGGCGCGGGGTCGATTATGGCGGCCCTCGCGTCGGCATGTGAGGACCCCAAATACCGGGCGACGATCGCCGCGGTCATCGCGGATCGAGCCGATGCGCGGGGCCTCGAGCTGGCTTCAAACGCGGGGATCCCGACCGCGATCGTCTCGCCAAGTGACTTCCCCGATCGCGTGACATGGGACGCGGCAATTGCTCGCACTGCGGCGACGTTTGACCCCGACCTGGTGGTATGTGCGGGCTTCATGCTGCTGCTCGGCGAGCTGGTGTTGCAGGCCTTCCCCGGTCGCATCGTCAACACCCATCCCGCCCTGTTGCCCGCCTTTCCAGGAGCGCGTGCGGTCAAAGGAGCGTTGGCTGCGGGCGTCAAGGTCACGGGCTGCACCGTCATGATCGTCGACGAGGGCGTCGACACGGGGCCGATTCTCGCCCAACGGGCGGTCGCGGTGCGCGAGGATGACACCGAGGCCTCTCTTCACGAGCGCATTAAGGCCGCCGAGAGAGAACTGGTGGTCGACACTATCGGCACGATGGTGCGGTCGGGATGGACGATCGAGGGCAAGATCGCCCGCATGGGAACGACGGAAGGAACAGTGTCATGACCGATGGCATGACCGATGGCATGAGTGAGCGCCAGCCCGTGCGACGGGCTTTGGTATCCGTGTACGACAAGACGGGAATCGAGGAGTTCGCTCGCGCCCTCAGCGCGGCAGGCGTCGACATCGTGTCGACGGGCTCGACCGCGTCCCGCATCGCGGCGGCGGGTGTGGCTGTGACCTCGGTGGAGGATCTGACGGGCTTCCCAGAATGCCTCGATGGCAGGGTCAAGACGTTGCACCCCCGTGTGCACGCCGGGATTCTCGCCGACAGGCGCCTCGAATCGCACCGCGTGCAGCTAGCGGACCTTGGCATTGAGCCCTTCGACCTCGTGGTCGTCAACCTGTACCCGTTCGCCGCGACTGTCGCGTCGGGTGCCGCACCGGACGACGTGATCGAGCAGATCGACATCGGCGGCCCCTCGATGGTGCGTGCCGCCGCCAAGAACCACCCTTCAGTCGCCGTCGTCGTCGACCCCGTGTCATACCCCGCGATCGCCGCAGCCGTCGCGCAGGGCGGCACGACGCTCGACGAGAGGCGCTCTCTCGCGGCTCGGGCGTTTAGGCACACGGCCGACTATGACCTGCACGTCGCGTCATGGATGGGCACCGTCGTCGCGCCCGATGACGAAGGCACTGGATTCCCGTCGTGGATGGGAGCGTCGTTCGAGAAGCTTGGGACGCTGCGCTATGGCGAGAACCCCCATCAGCGCGCGGCCGTCTACGGCGACCCGCTGGTGCCAGGAGGGCTCGCACACGCGCGCCAGCTCCATGGCAAGGAGATGAGCTACAACAACTACGTCGATGCGGATGCGGCCGTACGTGCTGCGTATGACCAGACAGGCCCCGCCGTCGCGGTCATCAAGCACGCCAACCCGTGCGGCATCGCGGTGGGTGCAACGATCGCCGAGGCGCACCGCAAGGCGCACGCGACGGATCCGATCTCCGCTTACGGCGGCGTGATCGCGTCGAACGGCATGATCACGGCCGAGGCGGCTCACCAGATTGCCGACGTTTTCACCGAGGTCGTTGCGGCGCCCGCGTACTCACCCGAGGCGATCGAGATCCTGTCCGTCAAGAAGAACCTCAGGCTGCTGGAGGTGACTCACGTGCCGCTTGCCACCGAATGGCGTCGCATCTCTGGAGGGGTTCTGGTTCAGGTCTCCGATGCGATCGACGCCGCTGGGGATGAGCCGTCGACGTGGACCCGGGTGGCGGGAGCCGCCGTTTCCCCCGCGGCGCTGGCCGATCTGGGCTTTGCGTGGAAGGCCTGCCGCTCTGTCAAGTCAAACGCAATTCTGCTTGCCAAGGACGGCGCGGCCGTTGGCATTGGCATGGGCCAGGTGAATCGCGTCGACTCGTGCCGCCTTGCGGTTGAGCGGGCGGGCACCGATCGAGCGCGGGGTTCCGTCGCGGCCTCCGATGCGTTCTTCCCTTTTGCCGACGGACTACAGGTGCTGATCGACGCGGGCGTGAGAGCCGTGGTGTCCCCAGGGGGGTCCGTGAGGGATGGCGAGGTCATTGCCGCCGCCGAGGCCTCGGGAATCGCCTTGTTTCACACCGGCACCAGACACTTCTTTCACTGATGCCTATGAAAGAGCCCGAGCTCACGTCTTGGCGCGTCGCGGTTGCCGTGCTCGCCGCTACAGTGGTGCTCGTGTCGCTCGCGGCACTGGTGTCGGCAAGGGTTGCGATCCTGTCTCTTGCCGTATTTGCGCTCGCGGGGGCGGCTGCGCGCGCTTTCGCGCCGCTTGGCAGGGCGTTCATTGTGAGGCGCAGGCTCGTCGACGTCAGTGTGCTCGTGGTCTTGGGTGGGGTCCTGGCCTATTTGGGGCTGACGACGCCGCTGGGTTGAGGCCGGGCGGTTGCCACTTGGATCGAAACATGTCAATATAGACACATGTCGATACAAGCCAGTGATCCGGTCGTCGTCCGCGCGGGACCCAGACGGCCCCAGTCGCACGAGATCGGGAGGGTCCTGGCGTGAGCGACCTCAC
>JAYTGI010000253.1:0-4638 GCA_043733605.1 Demequina sp.
GTAGGCGACGCGAGCTGCACTGGGGCCGTCGAATCCACCGCCACCACAGTGGCCGATGTCATCGCCGAGGTGGCCGCCACACGCATCACTGAACGCGGCGCGACTCGCGCGGACGACCGTGCAAGCGAGGCCGCCATGGAGGATCGCAAGAAGGAAGGCTACTTCTAATGACCGCCATCGCATCCGCGCGGCCCGCCTCGGAACCAGGCGCATCTGGACCACTCGTCCCCGACTCGCAGCAGGCCTCGCTACTGCGTTTCGCCACCGCCGGGTCCGTCGACGACGGAAAGTCGACGCTCGTGGGCAGGCTGCTTCATGACACCAAGTCGATCCTGGCCGACGCCTACGAGGCTGTGGAGCGCGTCACTCGCGAGCGCGGGGGCGAGGGCATCGACCTAGCGCTTCTCACCGACGGCCTGCGCGCCGAGCGTGAGCAGGGCATCACGATCGACGTCGCGTATCGCTATTTCGCCACTGGGCGCCGCACCTTCATCCTCGCGGATTGCCCAGGGCACGTGCAGTACACGCGCAACACGGTCACGGGCGCCTCGACGGCCGATGCGCTCGTGGTCCTCGTCGACGTGAGGACCGGAGTGGCCGATCAGACTCGCCGCCACCTCGCCGTCGCGGCGCTGCTGAGAGTCCCCCACGTGATCGTCGCGGTCAACAAGATTGACCTTGTCGGTTGGGAGCGCGCACCCTACGACGCGATCGCCGCCGACGCCGCTGAACATGGTTCGCGCTTGGGTATCGAGGTTTCCGTGGTGCCCGTCAGCGCGCTGCTTGGCGACAACGTCGCCCAACGCTCGCAGCACACTCCCTGGTACACGGGTCCTACTGTGCTTGATCTCCTGGAGACGCTGCCCTCGGCCGATCAGCTCGAGACCGCGCAACTCGAGATCGATCAGCTCGGTATTGCCGCGGCGCTCGGTATCGCCGCGGCGCTCGCCGGTTGGCGGTTTCCCGTGCAAAACGTGCTTCGCCCACAGGGCGCGGCGATCAGTGATGAGTACCGCGAGTACCGCGGCTATGCAGGTCAGGTGTCTCAAGGCGTGATCCGAGTGGGCGACGAGGTGGTGGTCCAGCCGTCGGGCCTACGCACCACCGTGGCGGGAATCGACACGGCGGACGGCCCGCTCGCCGCTGCGCGCGCAGGCCAGTCGATCGCCGTGCGGCTCACGGACGATGTCGACGTGGCGCGCGGAGACCTGCTGTCTTCCGCGCCCGATGCTGCACGTCCAGTCAGGAACGTGGACGCTTACGTGGCGTGGCTTTCTGACCGACCGCTGAGGGTGCGCGATCGCGTGCTGGTGCAGCACGGGACCGCGCTCGTGCAGGCAATGGTGACAGGGATCTCCGGGGTGCTCGACATCTCACTGCCTGGTGGGACGCTCGACTCGAGCATCGTGCCAGGGGACGCCCTTGCCCTCAACGACATCGGCGTAGTGGCCCTCTTGCTCGCCTCGCCGCTGGCCATCGAGGACTACAGCGTCCACCGCCGAACCGGAGCGTTTGTGCTAGTAGACCCGCAAGACGGCGCAACGCTCGCCGCGGGAACCGCCCGTGCGGCCACGCCGGGGACCGGCCCCGACGGGTACTTGAGCATCTGATGGGCACGGTGTCACGATGAGCGCGGTGTCACGATGAGCGCGGCCGTTCGCTTCGCAGGCGTAAGCCAGTCGTTTTCGCGCCGTGGTTCGCACAGGTCCGCGCTCGCACAGGTAGATCTCGACGTCGCGGCGGGTGAGTTCGTCTCCGTGGTCGGCCCATCTGGTTGCGGAAAGTCCACGCTTCTCGACCTCGTCGCCGGTCACGCGCGACCCGCGACGGGTTCCGTCACGGTGGGCGGCGCGGCGGTCGAAGGACCTGGGCCGGATCGCATGCTTGTCTTCCAGGAGCACGCGCTCTTCCCATGGCTGACCGTCCAGGCGAATGTCGAGTTTGGCCTGAGATCCGCGGGTGTCGACGCCGGGACAAGGTCCGCGACGGCATCGGAGTGGATCGCGCGCGTTGGTCTTGCCGATGCTGCAGGCCTTCACCCTCACGAGCTGTCGGGCGGGATGCGCCAGCGCGCCGCACTGGCTCGGGCGTTCGCGTTGGCTCCACAGGTGCTGCTCATGGACGAGCCGTTCTCGGCCCTCGACGCCCCCAGCCGCGACAGGCTCCACGTCGAACTTCAGGGCCTCTGGCGTGAGACGGGCACGACCATCATCTTCGTCACCCACAACGTGCGCGAGGCCGTGGTGCTTGGCGACCGTGTCGTCGTCATGTCGTCGGGCCCCGGGCGCATTCTCGCCGAGGTTCACGTGACCCTCCCACGCCCGCGCGTCGTCGAATCAAACCGCGTGGTCGACCTCGCCCAACACGTGCGCGGCCTGCTCGACGAGGCGGACCAACTTGGCATCACTGCACCTCGCGAAGGCAAGGACGGCTATGTCAGCATCTGACCCCCACACCAATGCGCTGCAAGTCACGGCGCCCGTCGCGACCAGGCCGGAACGCCCCGCGACCAGCCACGCGCACCGCCGACGGTGGGGCGCGGTGCCCATCGCGGTCACCGGCGTCGTGCTCGCTCTTGCGTGGTGGCTCACTTCCGAGCTTGCTCCAACGCTCCCGGGGCCGGGCGCCACCGCCGCTCAGTTGTGGGACATGCTCTTGTCGGGATCCCTTGTATCGATCCTGTGGCGGACGGCGGCGTTCATGACCGTGTGTTTTGCGGTCGCCGTCGTGCTTGGCATCGGGGGCGGCCTCGCGATTGGCACGAACCGGTCACTCGATCGCGGTCTGTCCGCCTACCTCGCGGCCTTGCAGGGCATGCCCACGTCGATGTGGATTCCCGTGGCGGCGATTGTTCTCGGTACCGACGTGTGGTCGCTCGGCGCTGTCGTCACGCTCGGGGCGGTTCCCGCGATCGTGCTGAGTACGCGCAACTCGGTGCGCAACGTGCCTCCGTTGCTCGTCCGTGCGGGGCGCACGCTTGGCGAATCGGGTTGGTCGCTCACGCGCCGCGTCATCCTGCCTGCAGCGCTACCAGGGATCATGTCCGGGCTCGAGCTCGGTTGGTCAATCGCGTTCCGATGCCTCGTCGCAGGCGAGATCTTCTCGGGTGCCTTGTCGGGGACCGGCATCGGCCAGGTCATCGGCAGGGCTCGTAAGAGCGGCGACCTCACCGAGATGATGGCCACCATCGTGATCGTTTTGCTCTTCTCGGTCGCGGTGGACCGGCTGGTCTTTGCGCGCGCGCAAGCGAGACTGCGCGGTCCCAGGGGGCTCGTCGACCCCAGCCCTTCGCACTGACGACGAAGCGTGAGGGGCGCCACCAACGGTGCCGGGGTGTGGCGCAAGTCACACAGGTGTGCTTGTATTGAAGTCAACCGAGCCTCGCTGCTCGGCCCGGGCCGTATCCGATTGCCCTCACGACGCACCTGTTCGCGTCACCGCCAACGCTGCCGACACTCCACGAGAGAACCAATGTCCGCGCGCCTACGGAGGGGACTCATTCCTTGACCACCACTGCCACCACTGCCACCACCATGCAGAATTCTGCCCGCTTCCCGCGCAGCACATCCGCGCGCACCCGAAGCGGCGCTCCCTCGCCCGTCCTTACGCTCATCGTGTTGTTGTCGACGCTCGGGATCTTCGTCTACTCGGCCTTTCTGCTCAATCCTTCGCACCGCGGTGACGTCATTCCCTACGTCCTCGTTCTCGTGGCCGAGTCGGTGCTTGTGTTCCAAGCGCTGATGTCCATGTGGACGATCCTGGCCGGCGCCAGCGACCCCAGGGACTTCGACTACTACCAAGCCCACGCGAAGCTATTCGCCCGCGGGTCGACGGGCCCGCAAACCCAGTGGCCGCTGCTGATCAAGGGCGGCGAGAGCACCGTCGATGTCTTCATTACGACGTACGGCGAAAGCTTGGAGGTGATACGCCGTACCGTGACAGCGGCCATCGCCATGCGCGGACTTCACCGCACGTGGGTGCTTGACGACGCCCAGAGCGACGAGGCTCGCGACCTGGCGGCCGAGCTGGGGGCCCGATACGTTCGTCGCCTCAGCTCAGGCGGCGCCAAGGCGGGGAACGTCAACCACGCGCTCACTCTTGCCAAGGGCGAGTTCTTCGCCATCTTCGATGCCGACTTTGTGCCGGACGACGCCTTCTTGGTCGAGACGCTGCCGTTCTTTGTGGACGAGAAGGTGGCGTTCGTCCAGACACCACAGGCCTTCGCCAACCTCCACACCACCGTCGCGCGCGGGGCCGGCTACATGCAGACCGTCTTCTATCGCTTCATCCAGCCGGGGCGCAATCGTTTCAACGCCGCGTTTTGCGTGGGCACCAACGTACTCTTCAGGAGGTCGGCCATCGACGACGTTGACGGCATGTATACCGAGTCGAAGTCCGAGGACGTGTGGACATCTATCCGGCTGCACGAACGCGGCTGGCGATCCGTATATATCCCGGACGTTCTCGCCGTGGGAGAGGCCCCGGAGTCGATCGAGGCCTACTCCAAGCAGCAGTTGCGATGGGCCACTGGCGGCTTTGAGATCATGCTCACTCACAACCCGCTCAGCCCCCGCAGAAACCTCACCACCGATCAGCGCATCCAGTACTTCGTCACAGGGACGTTCTACCTGACTGGAA
>JAYTGI010000254.1:0-12078 GCA_043733605.1 Demequina sp.
GCGAGGCCCTGTCTGCGGTCGGCTTGGAAAGCGAAGACCTTTCCCTCACGCTCGTGTCGTCGAGCGCCGATGCCGCACTGTTGCCATTTTCTGGCTCTCCCACAATTGTTATCGATGGAATCGATCTCTTCCCAGTCGGAACGCGCACCGCGCAGCTCGTGTGCAGGGTCTACCCGACCCCGGAAGGGCTCGCGGGACTGCCCACTGTCGGGCAAATCGTAGACGTCCTAGAACGCCTGACTCACAGCAAAGCCTGAGTAAGGCGGCCGATGAATATCCCCCTACGCAAGGCCCCAATGGCGGCGCACGTTCTGGGGCAAAGTCGGATCAGATGTGGAAATATCCCGCCAACGGATTGTCGCCCTTAAGGCACCTCGGCGGGCGCCAGCACGGCCCGAGTTGGCGCGCGCCGAGCGGTCTGGGCCACCACGATCCCGCCGAAGACCAATGCGGAACCGCCAATCTGTAAAGGCGAAAGGCTTTCGCCGAGCCACAGCCAAGCCACGATGAAGGCGAACAAAACCTCTGACGAGGCCGCGATCCCTACCGCCGTCGCTGACGTGTGTCGGAGCGCCATGAAGAGAAGCACGAAGGGCGCAAAACTCCCCGCAGTCAGGACGTACAGCAAGGGAATCCACAAGGGAATCACGACCGATTCGAGGGCGCCGGTGAGAGAGGAGTCGTGCGCGAAGAGCCCCAGGTCGATGTTCCACCACCCCGAAAACAGCGCCCAAAAGGCGGAGGCGAAGCTCGACGCCCAAAAGGCCACTGCAAGGGGATGCTTTTTGGCAACTCCGCGCTCGCCCGCCAGGAAGTAGAAGGCAAAAGCGACCGCTGCCGCAAGGCCGGCAATGACCCCCAGTGGACGCAATGGCGAATCCCACACCCTGGCCACGACGGCGAGCCCCACCAACACCGCGCCGATGGCCCACCACAGCCTCGCGCCGATGCGTTCGCCAAAGACGAGCCACGCGGTCAAGGCGACAAGGATGACCGCGGTGTACTCGAACAGGAGCGCCACGCCGACGGGCAACATCGAGATCGCGACCGCGTAAAGCCACTGCACCATCGCGAGTCCTGCGATTCCCAGGAGCGCCAGGGCCGCAAGCTCGCGCCGAGTGACGGCAAAATGGCGCCGACCCACGACGGCGAGGCAAACGCCCGAGAGCAACGCGGTGGCGACCACCCGCATCAGCGTCACTTGAGCGGGGTTGAGACCCGCGGCGATCACAACTTTGGAGACGGAGCCGTTGACGCCAAACAGCGCGGCGGCGAGCAAGGCGTACGAAGCGCCGCGAAGAGGGGATCGGATGTGATCGCGCGACATGGCGCAAGCGTAGAGCCGCGCGGAGGTGCCCACCGTCGCACCTGCGCGTGAGGCGCTAGCATCGGCTAAGACACGGAGGAGAATCTCTTGGACGCCCTGCAAACCGTATTGCTGATCCTGCATTTTCTGGGCCTTGCCGCGATTCTTGGCGGATCGCTGGAACAGTGGCGCAACGGTGGCAAGCTCACGACGCCGGTCACGCTGTGGGGAGCGCGCGTCCAGTTCTTGTCGGGACTGGCCCTCGCAGGGATCGTCTCCTCAAGCAACGACGATGGCGCCCCGAGTCCAGCAAAGCTCGCGGTCAAGTTGGTCATTGCGTTGGCCGTCGTTGCCATCGCCGAGATGAACGCCAAGAAGTCAGTGATCGCGAGCTCGGCACCACTGATCGTGGCCTTGACGGCGGTCAACGTCATCGTGGCCGTCGCCTGGAAGTAGTCCATGCCGGAGAACCTTGTGCGGGAGGCCGTTGCAGAAGACGCCGCCGAAATCGTCCACCTCGGGGCGCTCATGTACGCGAGCGTCGGCGCGCGACCAACGCCCACGTGGGCGCTCGAGTCGACCTCGTGGGTGCGCGATCGCCTCGGCAATGATCTTTACGGAGCGGTCATCGATGCGGAAGAGGGAGGACTCGCGGCGTGCGGACTCATCAACATCGTTCCGCGGCTTCCTCGCCCAGGGCGACGCTCTCACGAAGCGGCGTACATCCAGTGGGTGTCAACGGCGCCGCACCATCACCGCAAGGGCTACGCGCGGGCCGTCACCAAGGCATTGCTCGCAGAGACGGACCGCAGGGGAATTGAGGTCGTCGAGCTGCACGCGACAGCGCTGGGCAGACCCCTCTACGAGGAGTTTGGCTTCTTCATAAAGACCGACAACGTGGCGATGATGGCGCTGAGGGGCGACGCGGCTCGCGACGCGCCAGCGGGGTTGGGGTAGCGGCCATGGCGCCCTTGCTGCGCGTGGCGAACACCGCGGACATTCCTGAAATCATCCGCCTCGGCGAGTTCATGTACGCGAGCGTCGGCATCGGCATCGATGACTCGTGGCGGGACTTGGGCCGCTCGCAAATCGAGTCGCGGTTGGGCTCCGAACTGCTCGGTTGGGTGATCGACGACGCGGAGTCTGCCGGGTCTTTGGGCGCGTGCGGCTTTGTCAACCGGACCCCGCGACTTCCACTGCCTGGCGCGCGGTCCTCCGTGCGGGGCTACGTGCAGTGGGTCGTGACGGACCCCGGTCGACAGAGGCGCGGACTCGCGCGGGTCATCATGGGAGCGATCATGGAGTGGGCGACGTGTGAGGGCATAGACATGCTCGACCTCCATTCTTCGCCCGCGGCGAGGTCGCTCTACCTGTCGCTCGGTTTCCAGTTCTCGCCCAAAATCGACTACCCGCAGGGCGTCCTTGGCGCACCGATGCAGTGGCGCCCTGGCCGAACTGACGAGGGGCCAGCGCGCCCCCCGGGCCACGTCGGCGACCACGCCTAGACTTCCGGCGTGAGTTCTGACTATTCCGCACGCCACCTGTCCGTCCTTGAGGGACTCGATGCCGTCCGCAAACGCCCTGGAATGTATATCGGGACCACCGATTCCAGGGGCCTCATGCACTGCATGTGGGAGATCATCGACAACTCCGTTGACGAGGCGCTCGGCGGCTTTGGCAAACTCATCGAGGTGATCCTCCACCCCGACGACTCCATTGAGGTGCGAGACACCGCGCGCGGAATCCCCGTCGACATTGAACCCAAGACCGGCTTGACCGGCGTCGAGGTCGTGATGACGAAGCTCCACGCAGGTGGCAAGTTTGGCGGCGGCTCATATGCCGCCTCTGGCGGATTGCACGGCGTCGGCGCGTCCGTGGTGAATGCCTTGAGCGAGAGGCTAGACGTGTGGGTCGATCGCGGAGGCGAGACCCACCACATGGCATTCCGACGCGGCGAGCCCGGCCGTTGGGCGGATCCTTCGAGTGGGCCAACGCCCGATGCTCAGTTCACGCCCTTCGTCACCAATTCCGAGCTCATAGTTGTGGGCAAGGTGGGCAAAAATGTCACGGGCACGCGCATTCGGTACTGGGCCGACAGGCAGATCTTCAACAAGCAGGCGGGAATCGCCTACGAGGAGTTGCTCACGAGGGCGCGCCAGACGGCGTTCCTGGTACCTGGGCTCACGCTCTCGGTCAAGGACAAACGCGACCCGCTCAATCCTTCCGAGGAGACGTTCCGCTACGAGGGCGGTGCCAAGGACTTCGTCGAGTTCATTGCACCAGACAGTGGCGTGACAGACACCTGGGAGCTCACGGGAAGCGGACACTACGTCGAGACAGTGCCTGTCCTCAAGCCGGGCGGTCAGCTCGTGTCTGAAGAGGTCCAGCGCGACTGCACCGTCGACGTTGCGTTGCGGTGGGGGACAGGCTACGACACCGAGGTGCGGACGTTCGTCAACATCATCTCCACACCCAAGGGCGGCACGCACCTGGCGGGATTCGAACAGGGCCTCGTCAAGACACTTCGCAAGCTCATCGAAGCGAACGCTCGCCGGCTCAAGATCATGGCCAAAGACGGCGTCGAGAAGATCGAGAAGGACGACATCATGGCGGGCCTCACGGCCGTCATCACGGTGCGCATCTCGGAGCCGCAATTCGAGGGTCAGACCAAGGAGGTCCTTGGCACTACCCCCGTGCGGGCGATCGTGGCCAAGGTGGTCGAGGCCGAACTGACGGCGATTCTCAACTCGCCCAAGCGCGACACCAAGGCTCAAGCGAATACGGTGCTCGAAAAGGTCGTCGCCGAAATGCGCGCCCGCGTTGCCGCCCGCAAGCAAAAGGAAATCTCGCGCCGCAAGAACGCGCTCGAGACGTCGTCGCTTCCCGCCAAGTTGGCCGACTGCCGCACCCACGACATCGAGCAGTCCGAACTCTTCATCGTCGAGGGCGACAGCGCGCTCGGCACAGCCAAACTCGCCCGCCAGTCCGATTTCCAGGCGCTGCTTCCCATTCGAGGCAAGATTCTCAACGTGCAGAAGGCGTCCGTGACGGACATGCTGCACAACGCCGAGTGCGCGAGCATTATCCAGGTGCTCGGAGCGGGCTCCGGGCGCACGTTCGATCTCGAATCCGCGCGCTACGGAAAGATCATCCTCATGACGGACGCCGATGTTGACGGCGCCCACATCCGCACGCTGCTGCTGACGCTGTTTTTCCGCTACATGCGGCCTTTGGTCGATGCGGGCCGCGTCTACGCGGCGGTTCCGCCGTTGCACCGCCTAGAGATCGTCGGGTCGCCCCGGCGCGACCGGGAGTACATCTACACGTATTCTGAGGCCGAGCTTCAGGAAAACCTCCGCGATCTTAAGAAGGCGGGCCGCAAGGTGAAGGACGACATTCAGCGATACAAGGGCCTTGGGGAAATGGATGCGGACCAGTTGGCCGTCACCACGATGGATCCTGGAAAGCGAACTCTGAGGCGCATTACCGCAGCGCACGCGGAGGCTGCGGAGCGAGTTTTCGAACTGCTCATGGGCAACGACGTTGGCCCTAGGAGGGACTTCATTGTCGCGGGAGGCGAAGGCCTAGATCGTGCGAAGATCGACGCATGATCGAGTCGACCCCAGCGCCTTGCCCCGTGCACCCCGCGACGTACCACGATCGCCATCAGGTTCTGCCTTCCGGGTCGCGACGAATCTTCCGTTCTGAATCCGTTGTTGGTCTGCCGCGCAGATGCGCCGTTCTCGAGACCGAGCTCATGGATGCCGATCGCGAGATCGACCTCATGGACCATTTGTGGGTGCTCGAGCACAAGGGCCGCGGAGCCCGGATCTTCACCGCGATCGTGAGCGTGAGCATCGGAGTCTTTGTCGGCTTCGCGGCGCGAGGCGACTCGAGCTCCGGCGTGTCAATGCGGACGGTGGCAGTGGCGCTGGTGGTGGCGGCCGCCCTGGGTGTGCTCATCGAGGTCGGTGCGGCTCACGTGTCCACGGTGCGGCTCCGACGCATTCTCGATTGGCGCAAGCGCGTCGGATTCTAGGATCGTCGTTCGCGGACTCGACTACTGTGGATTGCATGGTTCTCTACCGCGAGCTTGATCCTCAATTGCCCGATCTCGGCTGGGAGCGTTCGCTTCCGCTGCTCGTCACCGCCGACGCAGTGCGTGCGATTCACGCGTGTTCGGATGCCGGAGCGCTCGGAGCGATGGCGGGCGCGGCCAGGTCGTATTGGGCGGCGGCGGGCGGAATCGCGATCGGAGCCACTTTCGGTGCGGCCTTTCTTGTGCTCAGTTGGGATGTCGCCGCGGCGATCGCTTTCGGGTTGGTTGCGCCCGCGGCGCTCGGGACGATCGAGGCAAGACGGCGCGCTCTCCAGTGGGAAGCCGTGATCGAGGCAAGACTCGCTGTGATAGGCAAAGCACGCGACTAGACTCGCGACCCGTCTCGGCCCCGTCTCGGACCGGCCGCTGTGCCACGGGCCTGAGGTCACGTCGGTACGGCCGTCAGTGCGCCACAATAGGCCCGTGACTGAGCAACCCTCTCCTGGTACCGATATCGACGCCGAAGAACTCGGACGGCGTTCCACGGCGATCCTGCGTGTGGGGATCCTGATGCTCGGTTCCGGCACGGCAAGTTACCGCGTCAAACAAGGCATGAAGACCGTCGCGAAGTCATTGGGCGTTGACGAGCACACCGAGCAGGTGACCTTCACGGAAATCACAACGACGTCTCGCGTAGGGACGCTCTTTCGCACCGAGGTGTCTGAGCTCAGGCACCACGCCGTGAACGCGGACCGGATCGCACGCCTCGATCGCTTCCGTCGCGGCCTTCCGAGCACGATCATGCCTGCCCAGGTCCACGAGGGCCTCGATGAGATCGAGCGCCACGGCGCGTTGTACAACAAGTGGCTCAACTCATCGTTCGCGGGTGCGGCATGTGCAGGCTTTGCGGTACTCAACAGGGCGCGCCTTGTCGAAGTGATCGTCGTGTTTCTAGCCGCCTTCATGGGGCAGTGGGCGCGTAGGGCGTTTGCGAGCAGGCATTTCAACGCCTTTGGCACCGTGCTGGTAGCCGCTGTTGTCGCGACCACCGTGTATATCGGCACCCTCGCGCTTATCGGTGTCATGGGGACCGGCTTGGAGAGTCACGCGTCGGGCTATATCTCGTCGGTGTTGTTTCTCCTGCCTGGATTTGCGCTCATTACGGGGGCGCTTGACCTCGCAAAGTCCGACTATTCGGCGGGAATCGTGCGCGTGGTCTACGGCACCACTCTGACACTCGCCGCCGCGGTTGCCGTGTGGGGAGTGTCGCTTCTCAGCCCGCTCGACACGTCGGCGCGGCCCGCATTCGGCGTGCCCCTGTGGGCCGATCTAGCCATCAAGGCGGTCGCGACGATTGTTGGTGTCGGCGGCTTCGCGATGCTCTTCAATTCGCCGTGGCGGATGGCGCTCATGGCCGCCGTGATCGGGCTCGTCAATGTCCCTCGCATCGTGCTCATCGAACACGGCATGGCCGTGCAGACCGCGACGTTCCTCGCGTGCTTCGTGTTGGGGCTGCTCGCGGCAGTCGGGGCCAAGGGCGGGCGATGGCCCGTCATCACGTTGCAGGTTCCTGCCGCGCTCGTTCAGATTCCTGGAGTTCTCGCCCACGAGGCCGTCGTGAGCCTCAATGAGGCCCGCTACGTCGATGCGACCGCAGGCATCCTGCAGGTGCTACTCACGGTGCTCGCGATCCTCGTGGGCCTCGTGGTCGCAAAGTACCTCACCGACCCACACTGGGCATTCGAACGGGAGCACTGAAAGCGGGATCACTGAGCGAGCGACGCGCCGTCGCTGCAAGTAACTAGCCGATGCCGCCTACGGGGGCGGATAGCGGGTGGCCGGAGCCGTCCCGCCTTCCAATTTCCGCGGGAAGCTCGAGAGGCTGACCGGAACCCGCGGAAGCGCGTGCGGGAGCGGGCCCCACCCAGGCGGCGAGAAGCGTGTCCTCTCCCTTGAGGAAGCGGTGAGCCCTCACGCCGCCCGTCGCGCGGCCCTTTGAGGGGTATTCGCCGAGCGGCGTCGTCTTTGCGGCTCCAGGCTGGGTTCCAGGGAGGCCGTCTGACGATCCCGAGATCGTGACGACCACGGCGTCGGCGGCGTCGGCCAGAGCGGTGAAGGACGCGACCGATTGACCCGCAGCGAGGTTCACACCCGCCATGCCCCCTGCGGGGCGCCCTTGGGGGCGCACGGCGGACGCGGGGAAGTGCAAGAGCTGCGCGTCAGTGGTGACAAAGACCAACTCGGCGGAATCGCCAGCGGGGGCCGCCCCGACCACGCGGTCGCCCTCCTTGAGGGAAATGACCTCCCACGCGTCGCGAGCAGGGGCCGCCTCTGCCGCCACTCGCTTGACGACTCCGTGGGCGGTGCCGATGGCGATGGGGGTCTCTCCATCGAGAAGGACCAAAGCGACCGGCTCCTCGTTCTTGTCGAGAGAGACCAGCTCTCTGACTGGAACGCCGCCCGACAGCGAAGGAGGATCGTCCGTCGAGGGCAAAGCGGGGACTTCGAGCATCTGGAGTCGCAACACCCTGCCCGCAGACGTGAGCACACCCACGTCGGCACGGGCGGTGGTCGCAACGACAGACGTGAGGGCATCGTGAGGTGCCCGTCTTCCCTCGCGATTGACGGGGTGGTCGTCTGCGGTGCGCGCCACGAGTCCAGTGGTCGACAATAGTGCCGAGCATGGAGTGTCAGGGATTTCGAGGCCTGGCGAACGCGCCGATGTCGAGGCCGAGGCACCTGTCGCCCCAACGGGGGCGCTGAGCGACAGTGCGAGCACGGCAGAGACACCGGAATCCGCCAGCAAAATGGTCCTGCGCGGGGTGCCGTAGGCCGCGGCCGCCGCGTCCATTTCGCGCCCGACGACGGACCGGAGCACCGTGTCCGAACCGAGTAGCTCCTCGAGTTCGGCGATCTCGGCCATAAGCTGCGCCTTCTCGTTCTCGAGCTCAATGCGTGAAAACTTGGTGAGCCTGCGCAAGCGGAGCTCGAGGATGTACTCGGCCTGAATCTCCGACAGATCAAAAGCCGTCTGCAGGCGATCGCGGGCCGCGCCGCTGTCGTCGGAGGACCTAATGATCTGGATGACGTCGTCGATGTCGAGAATCGCGACCAAGAGGCCATCTACGAGGTGCAGTCGATCGAGTCGGGCACCGAGTCGGTGACGTGACCTACGGCGCACCACGTCGATGCGATGCTCGACCCAGACCTGAAGCAACTCGCGCAGGCCAAGGGTGCGTGGCTGCCCGCCGACGAGCGCGACGTTGTTGATCGAGAAGTTTTCTTCGAGCGGAGTGAGCTTGTAGAGCTGCTCGAGCACTGCCTCGGGGGAGAATCCCGTGCGGACTTCGATCACCAACCGGAGTCCGTGATGGCGATCCGTCAGGTCGACGACGGACTGGATGCCCTGGATTTTCTTGTTCGAGACGCCATCCTTAATGCGTTCGATGACCTTTTCAGGACCCACCGTGTACGGCAGTTCGGTGACGACAATGCCCTTGCGCTTGGCGCTGACGTTTTCGATGCGGGCGGTCGCCCTGGTACGGAACGCGCCCTTTCCTGTTTCGTAAGCCTGACGGATTCCATCGAGCCCGACAATTCTTCCGCCCGAAGGCAGGTCGGGGCCGGGGACGAACCTCATCAGTTCATCAAGGCTTGCCTTGGGATTTGCGAGCAGGTGCCTTGCCGCCGAGATGACCTCGACGAGGTTGTGCGGAGCCATGTTGGTCGCCATGCCCACGGCGATGCCGGATGCGCCATTCACGAGCAGGTTCGGAATCGCGCTCGGCAACACCGACGGTTGCTGCAGTTTGTTGTCGTAGTTGGGGACGAAGTCGACGGTGTCCTCATCGAGGTCGCCGATCATGGCCATTGACGCCATCGCGAGCCTGGCTTCGGTGTAGCGCGACGCGGCAGGCCCGTCGTCGAGAGACCCGAAGTTACCGTGTCCGTCGACGAGCGGAAGCCTGAGCGAGAACGATTGGGCCATGCGCACCAGGGCGTCGTAGATGGCCTGGTCTCCGTGTGGGTGGAGTTTGCCCATGACCTCGCCGACGACGCGTGAGGACTTGACGTGGGCGCGATCTGGTCGCAGGCCCATGTCGCCCATCGTGTAGATGATGCGTCTCTGGACGGGCTTCAACCCGTCCCTCGCATCGGGCAGGGCGCGCGAGTAGATCACCGAATAGGCGTATTCGAGGAACGACGCCTCCATCTCGGCACTGACGTCAATATCGACGACGTGGCCCTCAGGCTGCGGCATGCACACTCCGTTTTCATGGTGGCGGGGGACTCACGGCATTGTCTCCCGATGGGGCGCGGCAGGTCGCCGCGCCACGCGAGCAGGTGCGACAATAGCGCCTATGTCGTCCACGCTCGCTCAAGCCGTTGTGGGTGCCGGCTACTACCCGGCCCTCGCGCAACACGTTCTGCGTACCGCAATCGGAGACGAGAAGGTCAAGGCTCACTTCGTCCACGCGGAGACCACTTTCGATTCGACAGAGGTGCGAAGGCATATGTCGGTCCTGGTATTGACCGATTCACGCCTCTTGCGCATGCACATTGACGACGGCGCGGGCCCCGAGAGCGGCGGCGCCCATGCCGCGTCGGCTACGGTCGAGAGCGCCCAGCTCAGTTCCATCACATCCGTCGCCGTCACTCACGTCGTTCACGAGCCCGAGAGCTTTCGCGAAGGCGATGTTCCCACGGAACTCGTGCTCGCCGTCGGCTGGGGAATCCACTCGCGTATTGACCTCGAGCCCGCCACATGCGGAGACGACGCTTGCGACGCGGACCACGGCTATACGGGAGACATCACAGGTGACGACACTCTGTCTCGCGTGAGCGTCATTGCGGATGGCGAAGACTCGGTGCGGGCGCTTGAAGACTTCGCTCGAGCCCTGCACGCCGCTGTGGGTCGCTAGCCGTGGGTTCGGCTAGCCGCGGGTCGCTGAAGGTGCGCCCAGTCGACCGCTTGGCCGCTGCTGGCCTCGTTCTGCCTGACTACGGCACCAAGGAATTGGGCGCGGTGCTGCCAGCCGCCCTCGCGGCCGTCGGCGCGGCCCACGTGGTGCGTGGGCGCGACGCTGAGCGCGACCGTCTGAATCTGGGATTGCCCAAGGCGCGCCACGTCGTGGTGGTGATTCTGGACGGACTTGGTCATCATCAACTCGAGTCCAGGCGTGGTCACGCGCCCTTCCTGCGGTCGATCGAGTCAAATGTGGTGACGGCGGGCTATCCGACCACGACGGCGACGTCCCTGTCCCTCTTCGGCACTGGTTACTCCGCCGGACAGACTGGAATGACCGGGTACTCGGCGCGCAACCCGCGCACGGGAGAACTTGCCAACCTCATCTCGTGGGACGGAGCCGATCCTGCCGAGGAGTGGCAACCGATGCCCTCGCTCCTTGAAGAGGCCGATCGCGCTGGAGTCACCGTGACCACGCTAGGCAAGCGAGCGTTCGCGGGATCCGGCCTCACTCACGCGGTTTTGAGAGGCGGACTTTTTGTGGGAGCGGAACGCCTTGCCGATCGCATCGACGTGGCCTTGGCGGCGACAAAGACCCCTGGGGTGTCGTATTGCTATTGGGGTGAGATTGACGCGGCGGGTCACCGTTATGGCTGGCAGTCGGAGGAATGGGTCGCCGCTCTCGAAGACGCCGACCGCGAATTCAGGAGGCTAGCCGCGAGCCTGGGCCCGCAGACCCTCATGGTGGTCACGGCCGACCACGGCATGATTGACGTGACTGGAGCGCCCAGCTGGGACGTCGGCACGGAGCCTGAGCTTGCTCGCGACGTCGAACTCGTTGCCGGTGAACCGAGGGCGCTGCACCTCCACGTACGAGAATCGTGTGGCCCCGCGGTCGCGGAGCGTTGGCAAGCCATCCTTGGCGAGAACGGCGTGGCGCTCACTCAAGCTGATGCTGAAGAAGCGGGCATCTTTGGCCCGATCTCGGACCTGGCGCGGCCCCGCATCGGGGATGTGGTGGTGGCAATGGCGGGGCGGTCGACAGTGGTCGATTCGCAAACTCAGAGCCGCCAGTCAATGGCCCTGATTGGCGTTCACGGATCGCTGACGCCCGAGGAGCTCATGGTTCCCCTGCTTATGGCTGAGGGCAGCTGACGGCCCGTTGCTCACACGCACAACCTGGCAAACCTACAGCCGGGCGAACTTAGTCGTTCTTAGCCCCAAAGACGATCTCGTCCCAACTGGGAATCGATGCCCTTCCCTTGCGGGTCCGCCTATCGGGTGACTCCGCCGAGCCTGATGGATCAGCGCCTGAAGACGTCGTGTGTGACGACGACGTATCGGCGCCGCGACTCGTGGGGTTCTCCCTGGCGGTACCTGCAGGATGCGGCATTGACGTACGGTGGTTTTGCGAAGGCGGCGTCTGTGAAGGCGGCGTCTGGGGCTGGTTTGGTGTCACCGACTGTTTTGGTGAAGCCGGGCCCGCACCACGGGGACCGTAACCCTCGGATGCCTCGTCGTCGTCATCGTCGGCGTCGTCGCCGAACTCGACCGGTTCGCGTGTTCCCCTGCGAGCGGCCAAATCCTGAAGCAAGGCGTCGCCTGGCGAGATGTCTTCCGCAGGGGCCTCGTGAACAATGGCAGGGACGGCGGGCCTCGTCGCGGCAAGCGGTATAGCCCCCGACGCGAGATCCGGCCTCACTGCGGCGAGGTGCCTGCGCGGAATCGGCGCCTCAAGCAGTTCGGTCTCGGTGAGCCACGTGGATT
>JAYTGI010000255.1:0-12039 GCA_043733605.1 Demequina sp.
TCGTCGTGGTCAAGTTCCTCGATGTTGACGTCCTTGAACGTCACCACGCGCACATTGCGCACGAGCCTCGCGGAGCGGTACACGTCCCACACCCACGCGTCGGCCATCGTGACCTCGAAGTAGATGTCGGTGCCTGCCGATCGCACCTGCAGGTCGACCTTGTTGCACAAATAGAAGCGGCGCTCGGTCTCGACCACGTAGCGGAAGAGGCCGACAACGTCGCGGTACTCCCTGTAAAGGGCGAGTTCCGCCTCGGTCTCGTAGTTCTCCAGGTCTTCGCTGCTCACGTCACCATCATGACTGATGACACGCCCACCCGCGGCATCGCGACGCCGAACCGGTCGATGATTGACACGTCACGGCACTTAGTTATATTGTTCCTTTAGTAGTGAACAAAGGAGTTCAACCGTGGCGATCTCTTCGGCCCGCACCGACACCAACCGGGCGGCAACGCTTGCGCACATCGGTGCGCACGGCGCCACTTCGCGCGCGGATCTGGCGCGTGGCCTTGGACTCTCCCCCGCCCTCATTACCAAACTGACTCGCGACCTCCTCAGCGACGGCCTGCTGACAGAGCTCGAGCACAGCCCCTCCCGTGGCGGCAGGCCAGCCCAACTGCTCGGCCTCACCGCAGTGAGCTTCGGAGCGATCGGGGTCAAGGTCGCGCCGGATCACCTCACGCTCGTGGAGGTGAACCTCGGAGGCACGGTGACTCGTACCGCAACGGAGCCGTTTGATGCGAGCCACACCATGGCACTCGCGCGACTGACCGACACCGTGAGCGCCTTCTGTTCCCACTCCGCCCAAGCCAACCTGCTCGGAGTGGGCGTTGGCCTGCCTGGCAACGTCCTTGAGCAGAGCGAAGGCGTCGTGGACTCCACCCAGCTCGGTTGGAGCCAACTGCCGCTAGGGCTCGCCCTGCGCAACGCCACCGGCCTGCCCGTCCTGATCGACAACAACGTCAACGCGTTGGCGCTCGCCGAGTCGCTGTTTGGTACCGGCCGCGGTCACGAGAACTTCCTTGTGGTCACGATTGGAACCGGCATCGGTGCTGGAATCGTCGCAGGCGGCGCCGTGGTGCGCGGGCACTCAGGAAATGCCGGTGAGATCGGCCACATTCCCGTCGCGGAGAACGGGCCGCGCTGTCAGTGCGGCGCGCTCGGGTGCCTCGAGGCAATCATCGGCCAGTCCGCGCTCATCGAAACGGCGCGGCGCGAGGGCGTGATTGGCGCCGATGCGGGCATCACCGCACTCGCGGCCATCGCGAGCGGCGGCAACGAGGCGGCACAACGCATCTTTGCCGAGGCGGGGCACCTCTTGGGCCGCGCGATCGCTGGCGTCGTCAACACTCTCGATCCCGAACTGATCGTGATCCTTGGTGAGGGCGCCGAGTCGTGGAAGCACTGGTCCGTCGGCTTCGAGCCCGCACTTCGCTCGTCGGTCATGCCCCGTAAACGAGGAATCGAAGTGGCGGTCGAAGGCTGGCAGGACGACCGGTGGGCCCAAGGAGCGGCTTCCCTCGTGTTGGCCACGCCGTTCGACGCCGACGGCGTCTCCGGTGAGCAGGGAAGGCTCGTGCGCGCACGCCTCGTCGACTCCATCGCGGGAGATCCCTCGTGAACTGCCGCGCCACCATAGGCGCCGCCGCTCCCCCAGCATCGTCCGGCGTGACGCGCGCTTCACGCCACGGACGCAAGCCAGGACCGACGGCGCGCGCCCGCCGCGCCAAGACCACGGCGATTGCGTACCTCTTCCTCGCACCCTCGGCCATCCCGCTGATTGCGTTTGTCGTGGTGCCTGTGTTCCGCGCGGCCTGGGCGAGCTTCCACACGTGGAACCTCATCAGCCCGATGCAGTGGACCGGCCTCAGCAACTACCGAGAACTTTTCACCGATAAGGACACCCTCGTGGTGTTCGGCCACACGTTGTACTACGTCGCCGGTACGTTGCCGCTCACCTTCGTCGGTGGCCTCGCGCTGGCCCTGGGACTTCACCGGGCCTTCCGTGGCCGCAACCTGCTGCGCGGCGTGTACTTCTTGCCCGTCGTCACCTCGTGGATCGCCGTCGCGATCGTCTGGCGCTGGCTCCTCAACCCCTCCGTTGGCATCGTCAACACCGTCTTGGCGAGCGTCGGCATCGACGGACCCGGCTGGTGGACCGACCCTGCATGGTCGATGCCGGCAATCATCATCGCGTCTGCGTGGAAGGACCTCGGCTACGTCATGGTGCTACTGCTCGCGGGCCTGCAAACCATTCCCGAGGAGCTTCAGGAGGCGGCCACGCTTGACGGCGTCCGCTGGTTCAGCCGACTACGCTTCATCACCCTCCCCCTCCTGTCCCCCCAGATCTTTTTCGTCGTGATTATCTCTCTCATCAACGGCTTCCAGGTCTTCGACCAGGTGTACGCGATGACAGGAGGCGGGCCCAACGGCTCGTCCGAGGTCGTGGTCGAGCGCGTCTACGACCTGACGTTCAGGTACGGCCAAGCGGGCATGGCATCGGCGCTGTCAATGCTTCTCTTCGCGGTGATCCTGATCATCACGCTGGTCCAGATTCGTGGCGAGCGAAAGTGGGTGAACTATGCCTAGGTCGAAGCGCGCATGGATCATCACCACAGTGCTGGCGGCCGGCGCCATCGCCATGGCGTTCCCGTTCCTGTGGACCGTGATCACCTCGGTGACGTCCGGCGCGGGCCTGTCCGCCACTCCAAACCTGATCCCGAATGACCCCTCCCTGGACGCCTATCGCACCCTGTTCTCGACCACTACCTTTGGCCGCTCCGTGGCCAACTCGGTGGGACTCGCCCTGGCCGTCACTGTCATTCAGGTGACCACGTCAGCGCTCGCCGCGTATGCGTTTAGCCGCTTCGAGTTCCCCGGCAAGCGTGCGGCCTTCGCACTGTACCTGGCCACCATGATGATTCCGATGCAGGTGCTGCTGGTACCCCTGTTCGAGCAGATGAAGTCACTCGGCCTTGTGAACACCTACCTCGGTGTGGTCCTGCCCTCCATGGCGAGCGCGTTCGGAGTGTTCCTTATGCGCCAAGCCATGGCGTCCGTGCCCCGCGAACTCGACGAGGCGGCCATGTTGGACGGCGCCGGTCACGTGCGCACGTTCGCCCGAATCATCCTGCCCAACGTCCGTCCCGCGATGGCCACGTTCGGAATCTTCGCCTTCATGAGCAGTTGGAACGCGTTCCTGTGGCCGCTCGTCATTCTGCGTTCCGACGAACTCAAGACCTTGCCGCTCGCCCTGGCGTCCCTCCAAGGGCAATTCACCACCCAATGGGACGTCATGATGGCCGGCTCAGTAGTGAGCATTATTCCGATGCTCGCCCTCTACATCTTCGCCCAGAAGTACATCATTCAGGGCGTAGCAGGCTCGGGAATCAAGTAGCCCGGGCGCCACCCAGAAACCGAAGGAAAATCCCATGCACAAGTCAGCAATCGCCGGGGTCGGCATCGTCGCCGCCCTCGCACTGACGCTCACTGCGTGCTCGTCGAGCGACGAGCCCGCCGCGTCATCGGGCGGCGCTACATCCAGCGCAGCCGAGCCTGCCACCATCACGTATTCGAACTTCATCTCCAACGGTGGAAATGAAGAGAACATGGCCGCCATCATCGCTGCATTCGAGGCGGACAACCCCACCATCACGGTGGACGTCACGACGCTGCCGTACGCCGACTACTTCACGGCACTCCAGACAGACCTGGCCGCTGGCACCACGGCCGACCTGTTTGACATCGAGTACGCAACCTACCCGACGTATCAGTCGGCCGGGGCGTTCGCGCCGCTCGAAGGCGTCGACACCTCGGTTTACAGGGGCGATGTTGCTGCCGCGTACCAGACTGACGGCGTCTCGTACGCGCTACCAACGTCGTTCTCGACGGTGGTGCTCTATTTCAACAAGGACCTGTTCGACGCAGCCGGGCTTGATTATCCGACGTCCGATTGGACATGGGCCGACGAGAAGGCCGCCGCGGCGGCTCTTACCGACACCGCAGCGGGAGTGTGGGGCGATTACCAGCCGATCTCCTACTACGAGTTTTACAAGGCGCTCGTGCAGGCGGGCGGCAAGTTCCTGAGCGACGACGGCAAGTCAGTCGCGTTCGACTCACCCGAGGGCATTGCCGCCGCAAAGTGGCTCGTCGAGAAGTCAGGAACCGCTATGCCGACCGCGGAGCAAGGCGCCGGTACGCCTGACTTCGACACGAGCCTGTGGGCCGCAGGCAAGCTCGCCATGTGGCACTCCGGCATCTGGATGTTCGGTGCGGCAGCAGACAGCACCTTCGCATGGGACATCGCAGTGGAACCGGGTGATGTTGCCAATGCGTCGGCCGTATTCTCCAACGCGGTCGCTGTCTCGTCCAACTCATCTCACAAGGAGGCGGCACAGAAGTTCGCTGAGTACCTGACCAGCTCGCAGGTCATGGTGGACACGCGTCTCACTGCTGGCTGGGAGCTCCCTGCCATCTCGGACCAAGCGCTGCTTGCCACGTACCTCGACCAGGGCGCGCCCGCCAACCGTCAGGCCGTCTTCGACTCGCTCGACGGAATCGCGTTGCCGCCCGTCATCGGCGACAACCAAACCGAAATGCAAGACATCGTCGGCGCTCAATTGACGGAAGCCGCGTCGGGTCGCATGTCGGTCGAGGACGCCCTCGCCGCTGCCGCATCGCAGATCAACGCCCTGCTCGGCTAATCACGCTAAGGGTGGCCCGGTGGCGGCGCCCAGAAATCGCCGCCACCGGGCTCCGTGAGCCTACCCCGACACGCAGAAACGAGCACCCCGATGACCCCGGTCGCATCCTTGCCCGATCGCGCCCTTCTCGACCATTCACGCGCCCTCATCCGAACTCTCCAGACGCCCGGAGGCGCCTACCCCGCGAGCCCCACGTTCTCCGCTTACAAGGGCTTTTGCTGGTTCCGTGACGGCGCGTTCATTGCGGACGGAATGTCCGCTGCTGGCGAAGTGGCCTCAGCCAATGCCTTCTTCGCATGGTGCGCGCGCGTCGTGCTCAATTACCGCGACGATATTCGTGCCGCCGTCGACGCAGCGGCCGCGGGCGAACCACTTACTGACGACCGCATGTTGCCGGCTCGCTTCACCTTCGATGGCGGACGCGACGGCGGCGACGACTGGTGGGACTTTCAGCTCGACGGATTCGGCACCTGGTTGTGGGCTCTCGACGCCCACGCCACACGCCATGGCGCCGACCTTTCGCCTTACGCGGAAGCGGTTGCGCTCACGGTCGACTATTTGGCTTCCTCGTGGAATCGTCCATGTTTCGATTGGTGGGAGGAACACGACGAGCAGATTCACATCTCAACCCTCGGGTGCATCGGAGCGGGGCTCGAGGCCGCCTCCCGCATGAGAGTGCTCGATCGTGCCCGGGCCGATCGCGCGTCCTCCACAGCTGTCATCATTCGCGAGTTCGTCCTTACCTACGGCGTGGTCGACGGCCATCTCGTCAAGTGGATCGGTACGGATGCAGTGGATGGATCACTCACCTCGCTGATCGCGCCACTCGGCTTCATCGCGGCCGACCACCCGGTGGCGCGGGCCACCGTTTACGCCGTCGAGGCCGATCTCGAGGTGGCCAACGGAGTGCATCGCTTTGTCGCCGACACGTTCTTTGGAGGCGGCCAGTGGCCGCTGCTGAGTTGCTTCGCCGGTTTGGCGCACGCCGCTCTCGGCGACCGCGACAGCGCGGCCGCATATCTGGCGTGGGCTGCGTCGAACGCCACCGACAACCTGGACCTTCCCGAGCAGGTAGGCCGTCACCTGCTCGCACCCGACCGCAGACAAGAATGGGTCGACAAGTGGGGCGAGGTGGCTACTCCCCTCTTGTGGTCGCACGCGATGGTTCTCCGCCTCGCAAAGGAGCTTGAACGATGATGATTCGCCACACACCCTTGGGCTCGGGGCACCCGTACTCGCCAGACACCGACCAGCGCTGGCCCGTCCTACCGGTTGCGGGTGAGCCTCTGCGCGTCGGCTCGCGGACCTCCACCGACGTCAGCGAGGTGACCCTGCGCCTGACCGAGGTCCTCGCGGACGGTTCCGACGTCACGCGGGACCTACCGTGCGCGCCGGTGGTGAGGTCGTCTCGCGGCCAGCAGGTAGATGGCGGCCACCTCGCCTCCGCTCAAGCCAAACTTGCGCGTAAGTCGGGGGGGTGGCAGACCACGATCGACGTCGCCGCGGACGCGGTGTCGCTGTCGTACCTGCTGATCGCCTCCAACGGCACCTCTACGCGGCGCACCCGCACCTCAAGCACCGAGGTGGCGCGCTGGGAAGAAGCGCCGGACACCCTGGTCGCGGCGGAGGGCGGACGGAGCATCGTGCCCGGTTCGGTGCGTGCGCTGCGTACTGCGAGCCACATCGCGAAGGTGCGCTTCTCGCTCGCGTTGGCCAGCGGTGAGCATGTCGCGGGTTTTGGCGAGCGATTCGATCGGCTCGATCACCGCGGCACCAGCCTCGACTCCGTGGTTTTTGAGCAGTACAAGTTGCAAGGCGCGATGCGTCGAACGTACATGCCCATGCCGTTCGCCCACGTAGTGGGCGGCTCCGGCTGGGGCTTCCAGGTCGACACATCGCGGCGAGTGTGGTTCGACGTGGGCGAGGCCGACGCCTGCCTGCTCAGCGTTGAAGCGGAGACCGGAGCATCTTCCGATGCAACCACCGCGCTCTCGGTGCGCACGTTCGCAGGTTCGCCCACCGAGGTGCTCGACGCTTTCCTTGAATGCGCGGGTCGCCCCGAGGAACTTCCCGAGTGGGTGTTGCGGCTCTGGGCAAGCGGCAACGAGTGGAACACGCAGGCCGAGGTCGAACGACAAGCGGCCCTGCATGCGAAGCACAAGATCCCGGTGGGATCGATCGTGATCGAGGCATGGAGCGACGAAAGCACGTTCGCGGTGTGGCGCGACGCCGAATATGAGCCCCGACAGGATGGCGGCCCGCTGCGCCTCGAAGACTTCACCTACCCCGCAGACGGCGCGTGGCCGCACCCCAAGGCAATGGTGGACGCCCTTCACGACCAAGATATTCGGCTGCTGTTGTGGCAGATCCCTCTCATCAAGATGCGGCCGCACCCTCAGGGTCAGACACGGCTCGATGCCGACGCCGCGATCCGCGATGGTCACGTCATCAGGGCGCGCCAGGCCGACGGCTCGCTGCGGCCGTATCGCAATCGCGGTTGGTGGTTCCCGCTGGGCCTGATGCCCGACCTCTCGGACGACGAGGCCGCCCACTGGTGGACCGAGAAGCGCCGCTACCTCGTGGAGCAGATGGGGGTGGATGGCTTCAAGACCGACGGCGGCGAGCACGCGTGGGGCTCGGACCTCGTGTACATCGATGGACGCTCTGGTGCGGAGGCGAACAACCTCAACCCTGTGGCCTACGCCAAGGCATACGGCGACTTGATGAGGCGTTGCGGAAAGGCGCCTGTGACGTTCTCACGCGCCGGGTTCACGGGCTCTCAGGCCCACGGCGCGTTCTGGGCCGGTGACGAGAACTCCACCTGGGACGCCTTCCGGTGGTCCATGTGGGCAGGCCTCAACGCCGCTGCATCGGGCGTTGTCTACTGGGGTTGGGACATCGCGGGATTCTCAGGCGACGTGCCCGACCCGGAGCTCTACGTGCGCGCTTTTGCCGCCAGCGCCTTCGTGCCCATCATGCAATACCACTCGGAGTTCAATCACCACCGGACGCCCTCGCGAGATCGCACGCCGTGGAACATCGCCGAGCGGTGGAACGACGTCGCAGTGATCGACGAGGTGCGCGAGATCGTGGCACTGCGCGAACGCCTGTTGCCCTACATCACCGAGCAAGCGCGAGCAGCAGTGGACACGTCTCGACCGCTCATGCGTCCGCTCTTCTTCGACCACCCTGATGAGCCCGCGGTGTGGACCGCGCCACCCGAATGGACCCTCGGTGACGACGTCCTCGTCGCCCCTGTGCTTGCACCAGGTGAGGAGTGGGACGTGTATGTGCCTCACGGAGACTGGCGCGACGCCTGGACCGGCGAGTCGGTGACAGGAGGCCGCACCATCACCACCCGCACGCCTCGGCACAGGGTGCCCGTCTACGTGCGCTATTCAGCGTGGGACCGGCTGGGACCGCTTTTTAGCCCGCCATCATGACGCCGGAACAACACGCTGCATGGCTCGAAGCCGCGCTCGCCACCCTGTCCGCGCGGCACGACGTGGTGGGCGTCGTCGCAATGGGCTCAACGGCGGACGCAACCCGCGTTGACGAGTGGTCGGATCACGACGTCGCGATCGTCGTCGTTCCCGGCGCAGAGACCCGCTACCTCGGACGGGTCGACTGGATGCCCGATCCCGACCGCATCGTATTGGTCCTTCAACAGCACCACGGCGGTTGCAGGGCGGTCTACGACGACGGTCACCTCGTCGAATGGGGCATCGCGACCGTCGAGTCGCTCAGCACGTGGGTCGCGGACGACTTCTCGGTCTTGCTGGACCGTGGTGGCGTCGCTGACGTCATGACAAGAGTCGCGTCGACGCCCCTCCCGTCCAACTTGCCCGATGCCACAAGCGACGCCGCGATGTTCCTCACCGCGCTGCTGCACGGCGTGGGGAGGGCGCGCAGGGGTGAAACCTTGAGCGCGGGAGACATCATTCGTGGGGATGCGGTCCATGCGCTCGTTCGCACCGTGAGGGCTCGCAGCAATGCGGATCTCTCGGCGCTCGACCGGCTGGACGGGTTGCGTCGTGTGGAGCTTGCGCTTCCCGCTCTCGCCGCACAAATTGCATCTGCCATCGCTCAAGCCCCCGACCCCGCCGCGAGGGCGTTGCTCGCCGTCGCGGATCGGCACGTCGGCGTCGGCGCCCACGGGCTCAACCCCGCTGGAAGGGAGGCACTCATGCGCCGCCTTGGGTGGCCAGAGGTGCCCTAGGACGACGGCTCTCGGTCCGGCAACTTCCACGAGACCCTGTGCCACGGACTAGGCCCGTGCTCCCTGATCGCGTCGAGGTGGGCCGCGGCGCCGTAGCCCTTGTTTGCGTCCCAACCGAACTGAGGATGCTCCGCGTGGGCGGCCCTCATGAGCGCGTCCCTTTCCACCTTGGCGATCACAGACGCCGCAGCTATCGAGGCGCACACGCGGTCGCCCTTGACCACCATCGTCACGGGAGGCGTGAAGGTTTCGTCAGCGACATCGTCGGCGAAAAGGTCCGCCGGAGGCGAGGTGAGCCAATCGTGGGTTCCGTCAAGCAGAACGGCGTCGGGCCTGATGCCATCGGATGCGAGGGCTCGCAGCCCGCGCACGCCCGCCAAACGCAGGGCGCCGATGATCCCGACCTGGTCGATCTCGGCGGCGCTCGCGTGGCCAACCGTGCGACCCACGCCGAACGCCGACAAGGGCGCGATGAGCGCCTCTCGCGCGCGAGCCGTGAGTTGTTTCGAGTCCGCGAGTCCATCCGGCCACGCGTCGCAACGGGCGACGGCCACGAGCCCGACGCTCACCGGACCAGCGAGCGCTCCCCTGCCCACCTCATCAATGCCAACGACGACCCGCGCGCCTTCATCCCACAGCGCGGATTCATAGCCGAGCGAGAGCGCCATCAGTGCAGCGCCATCAGTGCAGCGCCATCAGTTCTTGGGGTACGGGTTTCCGAGCGACTTCCAGTGATCGAAGGGCCAGACCGTGACAAATGCGGTGCCCACGACGGAGCTCAGCGGAATCGTTCCACCGCCCGGATCGCCAAGGTGCGCGCGCGAATCGGCGGAGTTCGAGCGATTGTCGCCAAGTACCCACAGGCGGTCTGCGGGGACGGTGATCTCCCATGCGTACGAGCAACTGAGGGTGTCCGGCTTGAGGTAGCCCTCCTGCAGGCGGGTGCCGTTGACCGTCACTATGCCATCCGAAGGATCGCAAGCAACGATGTCGCCAGGCAAGCCGATGACGCGCTTCACGAGGTGCTCACCCGCGTCTTGAGGCAACAAGCCCACAAACGTCGCGAATTCGTTCCACACTTTGGCACCACCCGAGGGTGCCGGTATGCCCGAAGGGCCGAGCCAGCCGCCCGGATCCCTAAAGACAACGACGTCACCGTGTCGCATGTCAAGCGGGCCTGGTCGCCACAGCGACACGAGAATGCGGTCGTTGACCTGGAGGGTGTTCTCCATGGATCCGGAAGGAATCCAGAAGGACTGAAAAACAAAAGTCTTGAGCAGCAGCGACAGGATGAGCGCGCTCACGAGGACGATGAGGACCTCGCGGAACCACAACCACAAACGACGCCCGACGGACGGCGCGAAGCCGGCCGCCGGAACGTCGTCCGTGTAAGTGATGGCTACTTCTCGCGCTTCTCGCGAATACGAGCTGCCTTGCCGCGAAGTCCGCGCAAGTAGTACAACTTGGCGCGGCGCACGTCACCGCGACGGTCAACCTCGATCTTGTCGATCGTGGGGGCGTGGAGTGGGAAGGTGCGCTCAACACCAACGCCGAACGAGACCTTGCGGACCGTGAAGGTCTCGCCGATTCCCGAACCCTGGCGCCCGATGACGATGCCCTGGAAGACCTGCACACGTGAACGGGTGCCTTCAATCACCTTCACGTGGACCTTGATCGTGTCACCGGCGCGGAAGGCCGGGATGTCGTCGCGGAACTGATCGGCAACGACGCCGTCAAGCTTTCTCATGTGTCACTCCTCGCACACGCCACAGGACATCTGCGATCTCTGCCTCGCGGCATTCGTCTGATGTGATGTCATCGCGAACTGTGCAGGGCCCCCTGTGGCAGGTCCCGGCGCCGCGGGCACCAACGGGCTATTCTGCCACACCCGAGTCGCCACGCGCCAACAGGTCACGCCTCTCCAACAAATCTGGCCTGCGCTCGCGGGTGCGCTCCTCACTCTGAGCACGCCGCCACTGCTCGATCTTGCCGTGGTGACCACTCATGAGGACCTCGGGAACGTCCAGGCCCCTCCACGAAGGTGGCCTGGTGTAGGACGGGTACTCAAGGAGACCGTCGGCATGACTTTCCTCGACGATGCTCTGGGCGTTGCCCATGAATCCAGGGATCAGTCGCGTGACTGCCTCGATCATTGCGAATGCCGCGACCTCTCCCCCATTGAGCACATAGTCACCCAGAGACACCTCAAGCACGCGGAAACCCTCCGCGGCGTAGTGCTCGGACACGCGCGCATCGATGCCCTCGTAGCGGCCGCAAGCGAACACGAGCTGCGGCGCCTTCGCGAGGTCGAGAGCGAGCGCCTGAGTGAAGGGGATGCCCGCAGGAGTTGGCACAACGAGGACACCGCCCTGCCGGAGAACATCGTCGAGCGCGCGCCCCCACACGTCGGCCTTCATGACCATGCCTGCGCCGCCGCCGAACGGGGAGTCGTCCACTGTCCGATGGACGTCCGGGGTGCCGTCGGCCTTGATCGCGGCCCATTCGCGCAGGTCGTGGACGGTGGTCTCGACCAACTCAGCAGCGCGGGCCTTGCCCAGCAGGGAGACGTCGAGAACGGAGAAGAACTCAGGGAAGATCGTGACGATATCGAGGCGCATGAGGCCTACTTGCCGCCGCTTCTTTGGCCGCCGCTTGCATTACCGCCGCTTGCATTACCGCCGCGGGTCTCGTCGGTGACGACCGGCTCCTCGCCGGACAGCAGTCCGTAAGGCGGGGTGACGATCACGCGGCCGCCTTGGATGTCGACCTCCGGCACAAACTCCTCCACGAAAGGGATGAGCGCCTTCACGCCGTCGGTCTGCTTGATCTCCAGCAGGTCCTGTGCCGGCATATTCAGTAGGTCCGTGACCTTGCCGAGCACCTCGCCGTCCGGCCGCTCGACTCGCAGGCCCACGAGTTCGTGGACATACCAAGCGTCGTCCTCGTCCCCATCGTCGGCATCGGCGATCAGTTCGATGCCGCGTAGCGCCTCGGCCTCGTTGCGATCCTCGACGGTCGCGAAGCGCACGTACCAGCGGCCGGATGCGGTGCGCGACGTCGCGACAGTAAGGGGGCCGACATCGGCCGGAATGGTCTCCAGGACGGCGCCTGGGGAGAG
>JAYTGI010000256.1:0-1520 GCA_043733605.1 Demequina sp.
TCTTGGGGTTCCAGCGGCTGGTCTGGTGTCCAAAGTGGACGCCCGCGTCCAGCATCTGGCGCATGGTCACAACTGCCATGGCAGAGTTCCTTGTCCGCACGCTCGCGCGTGCTAAATGGCCGGAGGGCGCGAGCCCAACCGGAGTCTTCGGTTGATGGCAATCCCTTATGGGACGGCCCCTAGCGCCAACGCGGGCCGGCACCGAGTTGCCTCGGACCATCGCCTTCCCGGCGCGCCTCTGATGGACCAAAGGCACGAATGACGCGCGTTGTCACCTCCACATGGAAGGTGCGGGATCAATGGTAGCCGATGAGGGCGCTTTTGTGGGCCTTAACGTCATCCGACACCCACGCCGGCTCCGACGCCGACGTGTGTGCGCTGTCGTCCCCATGACGCATGGGCGCCCGATCTCCTCCACCTGGAAGGCGGCCCGACGCCGACGACAGCCCCGCAGTGTGCGATAAGTTCCATGACAGCGTCTCTCACGGTTGAGTCGAAGCTTCGGAGGCGTGGGCAGACCCCGCACGGGTTCGTAGTCCATCGACGTGTGTTCCTCGGCGCCCTCGCGGCGCTGGTGGCCCTGTCAATCGGAGTGTTCACAGACGCGCCACAGGCCACCGCAGTCCCCGACCGCCCAGTCTTATCGGCGCCCATCACGCCCTTTACCGTCGAGCGTTTGACGTCGCTGCCCCAGCAACCTTGGCTCGCCGGGCACCGCGGACTGGACCTCGTCGCCCATGTCGGCGAACCCATCACGGCACCCGCGACTGGGGTGATCACTTTCGTTGGGTTTGTCGTCGACAGGCCGCTGATCTCGATCCGACATGATCAGGGTCTCGTGTCGTCCTTTGAACCCATCGACTCGACGGCGGCCGTTGGCGACGTCGTCGCGAGGGGAAAATCGATCGGAACGGTAGCCGACGCTCGGGACCACTGCGCGCGAAGCCAGTGTGTCCATTGGGGGCTCAGGCTCGACGGCACCTACGTCGACCCACTCGACTACCTCGAAGGGTTCGGGCCAGTGCGGCTGCTCCCCCCTTTTGGCGACTAAGCGAAAGCGCCAGTCTTGTCGAGGCTTTCGCGCAGCTTTCGCACCGCGCCCGAATGGATTTGCGAGACCCGCGACTCTGTGACTCCCAACACCTGGCCAATCTGAGCCAAGGTCAGGTTCTCGTAGTAGTAGAGATGGAGCACCTGACGTTCGCGGTCGCGCACGCCCTGAACGGCAGTGGAGAGGAGCGCGTGAGTCTCTTTGACCTCCATCGAGGTGGCGACGCCAGGAACGCTCAGCCATGCGGCGTGCTGATGAGAGAAAGAGTCCGAGTCGGGGCTCATTGAGTCAAGGGCGCCGATGTGGCTCAACGCTACCTGCGCGCGGACTGTTCTCACCTCGCGGGGCTCCCAACCAAGTTCGACCGCAACATCATCGTCCGTGACCTTGCGCATGAGTCCCTGTTCAAGTGCTCGCGTGACGTTCTCGACCGCTCGCGCCTTGGCGCGTACAGAACGCGGCACCCAGT
>JAYTGI010000257.1:0-12015 GCA_043733605.1 Demequina sp.
GCGGTGACTCTTGGATTCCGCCTCATCGACGGCAATGTGTCGATCGAGACGGCGCTCGCCGTCCTCATTCTCGCCCCCGAGGTCTACCTCCCGCTGCGCAATGTGGGGACCCAATTCCACGCCTCCGCCGACGGAATGGCGGCCGCCAACGGAGCGTTCGCGATCCTCGATGAGGTGCCCGCGCAGGTGGGCACGCCCGGTGGTCCCAAGCCGGGTCTGGAGGGGATCCCCCTCGTCTTCGACTCCGTGTCCGTGGCAACTCCAGACGGCACCCGCCTCGCGCCTGCCCACCTGACGTTTTTGGCTGCGCCAGGCGCACTCACTGTGCTGCGCGGGCCAAATGGCGAGGGCAAGTCGACCGCACTGCTCGCCCTCGCTGGTCTCATCCCGCCCGACCAGGGAACCGTGCGAGCGGGTGAGGGCAACGCCGCCATCGACCTGAGGGATGCGGACGCCAACGCGTGGTCCTCGCAATGCGCATGGGTTCCGCAGCGTCCGGAGCTGGGTATCGAGGGCCGCTCGCTGAGCCTGGGCCAACTCCAGATGCTCGCATACGATCGCGCGCTCACATCGGGGCGTCCGGTCTTCTTGCTCGACGAACCGACCGCCCACCTCGACGGCGCCGCGCGCGAGCGGCTCATCGCCCGCATCGTCAAGGCGGCGCGCGGGGGCGCCACCGTCGTGGCGGCCACTCATGACCCACTCGTGATTGCCGCGGCGGACCTGGTGGTCGAGGTTCGGGCCACGCACGTCGGCCACGCCGTGCCCTACAGTTCGGGAGCGTCGTCATGACAGCGACTCCCCACGCGTCAAACGGCGCCGCGCGAGACGGGCAAGCAACGGCCGTGCCGCCGCGGTTGAATGTGAGAGGCCTGCTACGCGAAGCCGAGGTCCGGCCGCTGCGGATTGCGATGTCCATCGGCGCAGGCACGATGGCGCTCGGCTCGGCGATCGGACTAGCCGCCGTGGCGGCGTGGCTCATCGCCGAGGCGACCCAGATGCCCTCGCCCGCGGCGCTGGGCGTCGCGGCCGTTTCCGTGCGGTTCTTTGGCATCGCGAGGGGCGTCTTCCGCTACGTCGAGCGCCTCGCAAGCCACGAGACTGCCCTTAGCGGCGTGGTGGCGCTCAGGACGAGGACCTACGACAGGGTGGCTCAATCCGACGCGTCGCGGGTGCTGAGTCTCAAGCGTGGCGACATCGTGGCACGCATGGGCGGCGACATCGACGCGATGGGCGATGCGGTGGTGCGGTCCATCATTCCGCTGGGGGTTGCCGCGACGGTGAGCCTCATCTCGGTCGCGATCACGACCGTGTTCCTGCCGCTCGCGGGCCTCGCGCTCGCCGCGTGTCTTGCCGCTGCCGCGTTTCTTGGCGGCACGCTCACGTGGCGGTCGGCGAAACTCGCCGCAGAGGCTGGCACCGTGGCCGCTGCTCGCGTGTCCACCGCAACGCTTGAGGCGATCGAGGGCGCGATCGAGAACAGGGTGTGGGGCAGGCGTGACGATGCGCTCGCCGAGCTCCGTGCGGCGGACAGGGACGCCGAACGCGCCGCCGAACTCGCGGCACGGCCCGCAGCATGGGCCGCCGCCGTTCTCCAGGCGTCCCAGGGCGCGGCGCTCGTTGTCTCCCTGTGGCTCGCGGTGACCGCCGCTCATCATGCGGGGTTGTCGCCCACCAGCGCGGCCATCGTCGCCCTGTTGCCCTTGAGCGCGTTCGAGGCGGTCAACGCGGTGCCGGCAGCAGTGGTCCAGGCCTTCCGCTCGGCCGCAGCCGCGCGCAGGGTGCTCGCGATCACACCGGACGGCGACGATGACGATGATGGCCACGGTGACGGTGACGGCCGCGGCGACGATGGTCGCGGCGCCCGCACGCAACCGTCTGCACGGGGTTCGGCGAATCGCGGCGACCTCATCCTGGCCCTTGACGGCCTGAGCGCCGCGTGGCCACAGATGACACCCACGAGGCCCGTCACGACCGAGCTCCGGCCAGGGGGGGCGCTGGGCATCGTCGGCCGCTCAGGCATCGGCAAGACGACGCTGTTGCTGACCGTCGCAGGCGTGCTGCCTGCCGCCGCTGGTTCCGTGATGGTGGGCGGCAGCCCCGTCACGGCCGCGACGCTTGGTCATACGATCGCGATCACTCCGGAGGACGCCCACGTCTTCGGAACCACCATCCTTGAAAACCTGCGGGTTGCCCGCGGCGACGTGACGCCCGAAGAGGCCGCCTACGCGCTCGGCGCGGTCGGATTGGCACAGTGGCTCGCCTCTCAACCCGCGGGCCTCGACACGATCCTCGGCGCAGGAGCACTCACCGTGTCTGGTGGTGAACGCCGACGAATCTTGTTGGCCAGGGCACTTCTCAGTCCCGCATCTTTGCACCTCATTGACGAGCCCGCCGAGCACCTCGACGCAGATGGAATCGACGCTCTTCGCTCGCTCGTTGTGGCCATGAAGTCCGCAGGAAGGTCTATCGTGATCGTCACGCATGACCTCGCAATCCTCGACGTAGTCGACGAGGTGGTGAGTCTCGATGTCGACTAGACCGCTCGGCGGAAAGGATGGGCCTATGTCCGACAAGGTGACAGAGGCGATCCTCGCTCTCAACCGCCAACTCGACCTGCCCTCGGTCATCAACAAGATGCTCGAGGCCGCAATGGACACCACGGGCGCGCCGCTGGCCGCGATCAACGTTCTTGACGAGGACGGCATCTCCGTCGACTTCCACTACCAGGGCGTCGACCCATCGCTGATGGAGTTGCTTGGCCGCGCGCCGAACAGTGTGGGCACCTTGTCGCAGATTCCATTCGAGGGCGCGCTCGTGATTGACGAGATCACCGAGCACCCCGCGTTCGGCGGGCTGCCACCAGGGCACCCGAAGCTCGGTTCATTCTTGGGTTGTGCCCTGCGCGCAAGGGGCTCGGTCTTTGGCTATCTGTATTTGGCGTCAAAGCCAGGGGGTTTTACCAAACTTGACGAGTCCACGGTGGCAGCCCTCGCGGCGGCGGTGTCCGTCGCCATCGACAACGCACAACTCTTCGAAGAGTCGCTCGAACGCGAAAACTGGTTGGCCGCGTCACAAGCCATCACCACCGCATTGCTCGCGAACCCAGGCGACGAGACTGCGATCGCGCGCATCGTCGCGTCTGCGCGGGACCTCTCGGGTGCGGGGGCTGCGGCGCTCGTCTTGCCAGGACTCAACGATGAGTGGGTCATGGAATTCACCGATGGCACCAACGCCGAGGACCTTTTGGGTCAGGTACTGCCCGCCGACGGATTCGCAATGTCGGTCATCAGGGCTGGTACGGGAACCATTTCGAACCAACCACCCGGGCCGACCATCCTCGAACCCGTTCGCGGCTTCGGCCCCACGCTTTACGCTCCGCTGCTCGCTGGCGCACGCACCCTCGGCTTGCTGATGTTGTGGAGGGAAAAGGCCACCCGCAATTTCGACGACCACGACCTTGCGACGGCCCAGCGCTTCTCAAACCAGGCGGCGCTTGCGCTGCAATTCGCGGAGCTCGCCCACGTACGCAACGTGTCGAATCTGCTCGAGGAACGCGAACGCATCGCCGACGACCTGCACGATTTCGTGTCTCAAGAACTCTTTGCAACCGCGATGCAGATCGAGACAATCGCCGATGACGTGCCCGCGCCCTCGCGCGACCGGCTTCTGGCCACACTCGAACACGTCAAGCGCGCTCAGCGCGAGGTGCGCGGTGTCATGGGCCAGCTTCAGGGCGAGAGGAACTCGGAGCCGCTCAGCGAGCGGGTGCGAAGGGAATTGGTTCTCGCGCACGACTCTCTCGGTTTTGTCGCTTCGCTCACGGTCGACGACTGGGCCGCCGCCTCGGCCGCGGTCGAACAGGACCCGACCCTGTCGGACGACATCATCGCCGTGGTGAGGGAGTCGCTGTCGAACACCGCGCGCCACGCTCATGCGACGTCGGCCTCGCTATCGATCGCCGCCAAGGACGGCAGGCTCGCGGTCATCATCATCGACAACGGCATCGGCCCCTCTGGCGCGTTCTCGCGTCACTCGGGGACGTCAAACCTCGCCAATAGGGCGCTGAGGCGCAGGGGAACCTTTTCGCTTGAGCCCGTCAACGAGGATGCCGAAATGCCTGGCACCCGCGCGGTATGGAACGTGGCGGCAGCTACCTAACCGCGAAGGCGTGGCTTAGCCGCGGAAGGATGCGGCGTGGCGGCGCGTGGCCCATGCGACAACCTGCGTGCGGCGCTGGAGTCCCATCTTGGACAGGACGCTGGTCACGTGGTTCTTCACGGTCTTTTCGGCGATACCAAGCTCGTCACCGATTTCCCTGTTCGCCAGGCCCTGCCCGACGAGTTCCACCACACGGCGTTCCATCGGAGTGAGCCTGCCAAGAACTTCGTCGTCACGCACGCGGATGTGCTGACCGTGTTCCTTGCCCGTCGCGGCCAAGCGAACGGCCTCGACAACTTGCTGAGAGCCGGCGGTCTTGGGGAGGAACATGTCGGCGCCAGCGGTGCGTGCAGCGGAGCGGGCCTCGTCATCGTCGTAACTGGTGAGCACGACGATGTGGGCGTCGGGCAACGTACGGCGCACGTGGGCGATGAGCTCGAGGCCGGTACCGTCAGGGAGGCGAAGGTCGGACAAAACGACGTCGGGGCGCACGGCATCGGCGCGGCGGACTGCTTGCGCGACGGTGCCTGCCTCGGCGACGACCTCAATGCCATCGGCGCGATCAAGGATGTCGCATATGCCGCGGCGTACTACCTCGTGGTCATCAAGCACCAAAACTCGGATGTTGTTCATGGCAATAGGCTAACCCGAGGTCCCGGCTTGACTCGGGGCGAACGTCCCGGGTCCCATGACGGGCTTTGCTCGCAAATGGGCCTCCTGGACGCGGCGACTGGGTCACACGTCCGGTGGTCCTAGTCCCGGTCCGTCCCGGGATGTTTGGCCCACTGACATCGCGGGCACCAGTGGCTCGAACGGCCGCCGATCACGCCTTTCACGATCATGGTTCCGCACCTAAAACACGGCTCACCGAGCCTGCCGTACGCAGCGAGATCCCTCGAAAAGTAGCCAGACTCACCATTCACGTTGACGTACAACGAGTCAAAGCTGGTACCCCCTTGAGCGAGGGCTCGCGACATCACGTCACGCGCCGACGCGAGAAGCCGCGCGGACTCCGTCGCGGTGAGCGATTCGGCTTTGCGCAACGGATGAATCGACGCCGACCACAACGCCTCATCGGCGTAGATATTGCCGATTCCGCTGATGGCGGTCTGGTCGAGAAGTACGTTCTTGATCGCCCGAGTGCCCTTGCGTAGGGCGTTCTCGGCACGGGCGACGTCCGCTGCCGGGTCGAGGGCATCCCTCGCGATGTGCGCCACGCTCCGCGGAAGGACGGGCGCTGGGCTTCCCTGCCCGCCTGACTGGCCGTCGGCAGTTGGCACCACGGGCTCCACGTGGAGGTATCCAAAGGTGCGTTGATCGAGAAAGTCGAGCGTCAGGGGTCGGCCGGCAAGCGTGAGCTCAAGGCGGGCCCTGCAGTGGGTGTGCGGGGCGGGCGCCTCGCCGGCGAAGCACCGGAACTGGCCGGACATCCCCAAATGCGCGCTGAGCGCAAGAGCGGGTCCGCTGTTGTCGCGGTCCTCGTTGTCGCCGTCCTCGTTGTCGCCGTCTAGCAGAAACCACAGGAACTTGCCCCGCCTCACCACCGCACCGAGAGTCGCTCCCGTAAGTGCCATCGCGAATTCCGCGGGTCCGCCGCCTTGGTGGCGCACGCACGAGTCCCTGAAGACCGTGACGGTGTGGATGACGGCGCCGCTCACAAGCGGCTCCAGGCCCGCTCGCACGGTTTCAACCTCGGGAAGCTCAGGCAAGGGCCCGTTCCGTTGCTAGAGCGCGGAGAGCGCCGCGTGCGCGGCTTCGGCGGCCTCTTGCTCGGCCACCTTCTTGGAGGAGCCCGTCCCGTTGCCACGCGCGGTGCCGTCCACCATGACAGTGGCGGTGAAAACGCGCGCATGGTCGGGACCGACGCCTTCTACGTTGTAGACGGGCGGCGAGAAGCCATGTGACGAGCACACCTCCTGGAGGGACGTCTTCCAATCGAGGGCGTCGCCGAGTGTTGCGGCTCTGACAAGAGACGGTCCCACGAGCTTGATGACCACTTCCCGTGCCACATCGACGCCGTGCGCCAAATAGATCGCGCCAAAGAGGGCCTCGAGGGTATCGCACAGGATCGAGTCCTTGTCGGAACCTCCCGTGGCTATCTCGCCCTTGCCGAGCAACACGTATGCGCCAAGTCCCAGGTCCCGAGCAACGATCGCGAGTGCGCGCTGAGACACACAGGATGCCCGCATCTTGGCCAGGTCGCCCTCGGGCAAGTCGGGGTGGTCGCGATAGAGGCGGTCGGTGACCACGATGCCAAGAACGGAGTCGCCAAGAAACTCGAGGCGCTCGTTTGTTGGCAATCCGCCGTTTTCGTAAGCGAAAGAGCGGTGAGTGAGCGCAAGCACAAGCATTTCGGCGTCGACAGCAACGCCAAGCCTGCCCGTCAGGGTCGCTACGGCATCGGTGCTAGGCGCGCTCATAGCGTGCGACCCACGCAGGCCGAGAGGGCCGTTTAGGCCTCGTGCTCGGTGCGCACCGCAGCGGCGAACTGACGGCCGTTGTAGACACCGCAGGTCGGGCACGCCACGTGCTGCAGCTTGTCAGCCTTGCACGTCGGGCACGTCGTGAGGTTGGCAGCGGTGGTCTTCCACTGCGAGCGACGCGAGCGGGTGTTGCTGCGCGACATCTTGCGCTTGGGAACGGCCACGGCTAACTCTCTTTCTTGTCGGACGGCTCAAGGTCGTCCTTCACACTTGCTAGTAACGACCACCGAGGGTCGAGTATCTCATGCGCGTGACCTGCATTGTCTGCAAGCCTCACGCCACACTGATCGCACAGTCCCTGACAATCAGGGTCACACAAAGGAGTGAACGGAAGCGTGGTCACCACCGCGTCCGTCACAACGCCCTCAAGATCGAGGCTTTCGCCATCAAAGTCGTAGACGTCTTCCTCCACGTCACCCGCACTGTAGCCCGCATCGGGGTAGAGGAACAGCCCCTGCAAAGGCACCTCGATATCGAGCGAGATGACTTCCAAACAGCGACCGCACTCCCCCTCCGCAACCGCGGTGAAGGTGCCGTTGACCCAAATCCCATCGGTGACCACCTCGCACTGCACGTGCAACGAGGCGTTCGAACCCTGTGGAACCCCAATCAATTCAGTGCCGAGGCGTTCCGGAATCGCAAAGTCATGGTCGTACTCGCGATGAGTACCTGGACGCCGCACGATGTCCCGCAAAGAAATGCGGAACGGCGATGTGTTGAACGGAGTGTGTGCCACACGCTCCTCCATGTCTTGACGGTCCGGAGACCTCGGCCCAGTTTCGATCGGCGGGCCAGCGGATCATCCTACGGGATAAACGGCGGTGAACTCAAGCCGCACGGATGCTGGCCGCGGGTCTCGTGGCGGGCAGCCTCCTGGCCATCCGTCGGGCAGCCTCCCTGCGGCCCTACTTCTGCGCGCGCAGCGCCGCGAGAAGCGCGCTCTCGACGCCTGGGGGAACATAGGAGGACACGTCCCCCCCGTGGCGCGCCACGTCGCGTACGAGAGACGACGCGATGTGCGACAACGCGCTGTCTCCCGTGATGAACACCGTCTCGATGCCGGTCAGTGAGCGGTTCATCAGCGCCATCGGCCGCTCGACGTCGTAGTCGGCTCCCCCACGCAGCCCTTTGACGATGGCGACGGCTCCGTGCGCCTCGCAGAAGTCAACAAGCAAACCCGAGGTCGCCGCGACCTCGATGCCCTCGACGTGGCTGATGGCCGATCGTGCGAGCTCAACGCGGGTGTCAACGTCCAGAAGAGGCGCCTTGGACGAATTGTGCGCGACGGCAATGATCACCGTGTCGAATAGCTGACGGGCACGCACCGCGATGTCGACGTGACCCAAGGTGAAGGGATCGAAGGATCCGGGAAAGATGACGGTGGCCATAAGCGGCAACCTAGCGCACACACTCGGCGAAATGCACCGTGGTCTCGCCATACGCCTTGGACTGCACCAACTGAAGGCCGCGCGGCCACTCTGGCAGGCGATTGCGCGACGACACCTCAAGAACAATGGGCGCGCCCTCCTCGAGCCTCGCCGACAGCGCCGCCAGGGCACCAACGAGGTCGCCGTCCGCGATGTCGTATGGCGGGTCGAGGAACGCGAGGGTAAAAGTTCTGGTGGTGCGCTCGAGAAAGGGCAGCACTCGCTCGCGCACGACGGAGGCCCTGGCTCCCAGGCCAAACTCCTTGATATTGGCCTCGACGACGCGCACGGCTGGAGTCGCGGACTCGACAAAGGTCGCCTCCGCGGCTCCCCTACTCAGCGATTCGAGCCCCAGGGCTCCTGAACCCGCGTAGAGGTCGAGCACGCACGAGCCGCGTAGCGCGTCGGCGTGGTCAAGCCTGGAAAAGATCGCTTCCCGCACCCTGTCCGTGGTGGGCCTGGTGCCGCTCTTGGGGACGGCCAGCTTTCGCCCCCCGAACTCGCCAGCGATGATGCGCGTCATGCCCCCAAGCGTAAAGCCCCGGTGCGCTCCGGCCCGCTGCACCCGATCGGCGGCCCTCGCGGCACCGCCGCATCACGCGAGAGTGCGCTTGGTCCAATCGACGCTAGCCGCCTCGACGGGCCTGCCCAAGTAGTAGCCCTGGCCGATGGCGCACCCCAACTCACGCAACACGTGCAGCTGCCCTGCCCTCTCGATGCCCTCTGCGATAGTCGTCGCGCCAAGCGCGGTGGCGATGCCGACGATCGCGCTCACGAGCGCGCGCGCCGTCGCGTCGATGTCCACGGCTGCCACGAACGACCGGTCGATCTTGATGATGTCGATGGGGAAGCCCGCGAGATACGCGAAGGACGACTGGCCTGTACCAAAATCGTCTATCGCCACAAGGACGCCCATGGCGCGTGCCGCACCGAGCGCGAGCAACGCCTTGTCTCTGTCGGCAATGATCGCGGTCTCGGTAATCTCGATGCACAGTTTGTAGTTGCGAACTGCGGCGTTCCCTGCGAGCCTCGTCAGGTCAAGCAGGAATTCGGGCTTGCACAACTGAACGGCCGAAACGTTGACGCTCATCGTCAACCCGTCACCGTGCTCCTCCACCCACTTGTTCGATTGTTCCGTTGACTGCCGCAGGACCTCGCGGCCCACCGACATGATCGCGCCGGTGTGTTCGGCCGCAGGGATGAACACGTCGGGGGCCACGGGCCTGCCGCGGTTGTCGTTCCAGCGGCATAGCGCCTCGACCCCAAGCACCTTGCCGTCGATGAGGTCGATGAGCGGCTGGTAGTGCACTCGTAGTCGCCGGTTCCTCACGGCCGACCTGAGGCCCTGCCCCAGGACCACGTCGCGCAAGAGGAGGTCGAGCGGCCTTGGATCCTGGCTCGCCAGCCATGAGGCAACAAGGCTGATGAAAACCATCAGGCCCAGCCGCATTCCCCATTCGCCGATTGATTGGGCGCCATGGGCGCCATGGGACGAAGGCATCCAAGGCCCAGCGGCCAGTCCCGACGCGATGGCCGCTACCAAGGCGCCTACGTGACCGTGTCGAGCCGCCGCGTAGAAGATGGGTACGTAGTACAAGTGGACGAGGGCATTCGGCGCCCCTCCCGTCAGCGCGACCGCCAGCGTCACTAGCCCAATCGCTAGGCCGACGACGGCGACGCTCACCGCGAGCCCAAACCGCGACCCCGTGTTCCCCACGCGCGCCAGGTCAACGCGGCGCAGCCCGGAGTCATGGGGCCGACGATGGTGGTGGAGCGACCTCCGCATCGTTGTCACGACACTCCAGACGGACACCACGGGAAGGTGAATTGGGTGCGGTCCATAGTTCCCTTATCGAACAGGGCTTGAGGTATGTGAGGCCGTGCGACACGTAGGGTGCCGACGGGGTCCCCGCATGGTCGCATTCCGCCGCGTGTCCTATGTCCAGTGATGATTGGGCCTGACAGGGTGCAGAAACAAGAAAACGGCCCCCGAAGGGGCCGTCTCATCTTGTGGAGTCCTGAGCTAACAGGGTTCTCCTTGTTAGCGACCAGGGCCCATTTCCCAGAGCGATAGCCAATGCACACATTGTGGATCGCATGTCAGTCGGTGTCAGGGCTTTGTGGAAGTTCGCCCCATCCCGATCGAGTGGCTTGCCAAGCGTGACGACCGCGTCGACGCGCCCGCTGTCTCTCACCGTTGCCGCCCGCTGTTGCTCCTAGATCCGCACGATCTTGGCCTCGATGCGCTGGATCTTCGCGTTGGTGGCCGCCTATTGTGAGGCCTTGGCCTTGGCCTTGGCGTCCGCGCTCGAAGCGGCGACATCCTTGAGTTGCCTGGCGAGCACCACCAGCTGCTTGCGCAGTGCCTCCATCTGGCTTGCGGCGCTCGTGCCGCCGGAGCCGCTGTTGCCCGAAATCGCACCTACCGCGTCCACGCTGGTCACCCTGGACCGCCTGTGAGGCCCGTCGACTGCGAGGAGCGGCGAGTTAGGTCCTTTCGAGGAACTCCTCACGCTCGCCAAGCCACGAGCCGATGGCTTCCGCGAGCGCTGGCGAGGCCGCCAGGGTCGGGTCGGCGTCGATGAGCGCCCTGGCATCGTCCCTTGCCATCGCGAGAAGATCAGCATCCTTCACGACGCGCAACAACCTGAGTGAGTTACGGCCGCCCGATTGCGCCGTGCCAAGCACATCGCCCTCACGGCGCAGTTCCAGGTCCTTTTCGGCAAGTAAAAAGCCATCACTCGTGGCCGCCACGGAGTCGAGCCGCTCGTGGGACAGGGTTCCCTCTTCGGCGTGACTCACGAGCAGGCACAGGCCTGGCTTGGTGCTGCGTCCCACGCGACCTCTCAGCTGGTGAAGTTGCGACATTCCAAAGTGCTCGGCATCGAGCACCACCATCACGGTCGCCGCTGGCACGTCCACCCCCACCTCGATCACGGTGGTCGACACGAGCACCGGGGTGCGGCCGTGAGCGAATGCATCCATCGCCCCGTCCTTGTCGTCCGCGCTCAACCTCCCGTGCATGACGCCGATGTCGATTCCGGCAAGCGCGGGCAGCGCGCGCAGTCGCTGGGCGACCTCGGCCACCGCTTCCAGGGGGCGTTTCACGTCGGAATCGACCTCTGAAGCGGGGTCAATCGCCCCGCGGGCGGAAGTAGAGGCGGAGGTAGAGGTGGGGCCTGCATCGTCCTCGGGAACGTCGCCATCGATCCGGGGGCACACGACGTATGCCCGCCCACCCGCGGCGACCTCCTCGCGGACCCTGTCCCAGATCCGCGTCATCCATGCCGCATTGTCGGCGGGCACTACATGAGTGACCGTTTCGGCCCTACCCGCGGGCCTCTCGGTCAGTTGAGACGTCTCCAGGTCCCCAAAGACCGTCATCGCGACCGTGCGTGGAATCGGCGTGGCCGTCATGACCAGCATGTGAGGCACGCGCTCGCCGCGGGTGCGCAGCGCGTCGCGCTGCTCCACGCCAAATCGGTGTTGTTCGTCAACAACCACGAGCCCAAGTTCGGCAAACTGGACCGTCTCACTCAGCAGCGCGTGGGTGCCGACCACGATCCCCGCCCCCCCAGATGCCGCCTCGCCGAGCGCCTGACGGCGGGCAAGCGACCCTTGAGAGCCGGTGAGCAGCGTAACCCTGGTTGCCACGTCGGCGCCGCCGAGCATCCCGCCGTGAGCCAGGGGGCCCAGCAGGTCTCGAAGCGTGCGTTCGTGCTGCGCCGCCAGCACCTCGGTGGGCGCCAAGAGCGCGGCCTGGCCCCCAGCGTCGACCACCCTGAGCATCGCGCGCACCGCCACGATCGTCTTGCCCGCCCCCACGTCGCCCTGAAGCAAGCGAAGCATCGGCGTCTCGCGCGCGAGATCCGCCGCGATCTCGTCCCCCACCAGGATTTGGCCCGCCGTGAGTGAGAACGGCAGGCGTGCGTCAAACGCGTCGA
>JAYTGI010000258.1:0-4600 GCA_043733605.1 Demequina sp.
TAGCCTTCGATCACAAATTGGACGTCTGCACCGCGCGAGCGGCCGATCCAGTTGCGCTGCATTGCGATCACCTTGGACGGCCAGGTGTCGCGCAAGGTCTCGAGCCCGTCGAGCAACTCGTCGGCGTAGTCGGTGACCTTGAAGTACCACTGGGTGAGCTTCTTCTTGGTGACGGGGGTGTCGCAACGCTCGCACAGTCCGCCGACGACCTGCTCGTTCGCGAGCACCGTCTGGTCAAACGGGCACCAGTTGACGAGGCTTGGCTTGCGGTACGCGAGGCCGCGGCCGTAGAGGCGGGTAAAGATCCACTGGTTCCAGCGGTAGTACTCGGGCCGATGTGTCATGAGCACGCGATCCCAGTCGAATGAGCACGCGTAGCGCTCCATCGACGTGCGCTGTTGCGCGATGTTTGCCTCGGTCCAGGCCGCGGGGTCCACGCCGCGCTTGATCGCGGCGTTCTCAGCTGGCAGCCCAAAGGAGTCCCAGCCGATGGGGTGCAGCACATTGAATCCGCGCATCGTCCAGTAGCGGGAGATCACGTCGCCGAGCGCGTACGCCTCCGCGTGGCCCATGTGCAGGTCGCCAGACGGGTAGGGAAACATGTCGAGCACGTACTTGGTTGGCCTGGTGTCGCCCTCATTGCCCGCGCGGAAGGGCTGCTTCTGGGTCCATACGGGGAGCCAGCGGGCCTCGATTTCGCGGAAGTCGTAGCGGGCATCGTCAAAGACTGCTTCAGGCGTGGTCACCCCAGGATTCTACCGACGGCCACGGCGGGCGATCACGCGAGCAGCGTGACCAACACCTCGACGTGAAGATTGCTCGCCGATCCACCGAAGACTCCCGACACCGGCTTCACGTCCCTGTACTCCCTCGCGCGCGCCACAATCACGTGATGATCGCCTGCTTCGCGGTCGTTGGTGGGGTCGAAACCAAACCAGTCGCCCGTCCACCACTCGACCCATGCGTGGGACTCGCCGCGCACGGTTTCGCCGACGCCTGCGTCGGTGTGGGGGTGAAGGTATCCGGATACGTAGCGCGCAGGGATGCCGATGTGACGCAGCGCGCCGATCGCGAGGTGGGCAAAGTCTTGGCAAACGCCCGACTTCGCCTCCCACGCATCCCTCGCGGGCGTATGTACCGAGGTCGAGCCAGTCACGTAGTTCATCTGATCGTGGAGGTAGTCGCAAATGGCGCGAGCGGCCTCATCCGGAGTTCCCGCGGCCCTGGCATGGCGCGCAAACGCCGCGAGGTCGTCGGTGGGCTGGGTCGCATCGGACTGGGCGAGGTACTCGGACAGCAAGTCCTGAAACATCGGACCCTCGAGCCCATCCCACCCGACACGGTCGGTCCTGTGAGTCGTAGGGAGGACCTCGACTTGGGAGGTCGCAACGACAGTAAGCGCCGTGTGCGGCTCCGTCACCTCGAACACGACGACGTCTGTCTCCCAGTAATCGCGATACTGGGACTTCCACGAAGTGGGCTGAATCTCGAGTTTCGACTCGAGCACACGTTGGCGCGGCAACCACGCGGGCGTCAGCCGTGCCTCGTTGTACGAGCTCGAGATGGGCTTGTCGTATGTGAACGTGGTCGTGTGAACGATCTTGAGGACAGTCATACCGCCTCCTGACTCCAGATGACGGACGATGCGGGCAGGAAGAAGCGATCGCGGATGAGGTCCGATGCCGTCGCCACCGCACGCTGGACGTGCTGCATCTGCACGGGAAGGTCATCGAGGATGTCGTCAATAGCCTGGTATTCGAGGTTGGTACGCGCACGCCCGAGCGCAAGCCGCGCCTGATCCGTCAGCGAGTTGCGCGCGAGCCCTGGTTCGATGAGCGCGAGCGTGGTCTCGACCTTGTCGAGGTTGTAGGCGATCGAGCGAGGGAAGAGCCTGTCGATGAGCAAAAACTCCGCGGCCCTCTCCTCGGTGACGAGAGAGCGGACCGTGCGCAAGTAGGCCTCGTGAGCGCTGCATGAGCGAAGCAAGGTGGTCCAATTGGGGCCCGATGTGCCTTCGAGCGACCGCATCATGAGCATGCGCGCGATCATGTCGGCCCGCTCGAGTGAACGGCCCACCTCCATGAAGTGCCACGCATCGTCCCTGGAAGTCGTCGCACTGTGCAACCCCCACACGACGGCGGCCCTTTCGCGCACCCACGTCAAGAAGTCGTGCGGACGAGGGGTGCGCGAGCGCGAACCGAGCTGCATATACGTCGTGTTGAGCGATTCCCACACCTCGGTCGAGATGACCTCTCGGGCTCGTCTCGCGTTGTCGCGAGCCGCTCCCATCGTCCCCGTAATCGAGCTCGACAACTTGGGGTTGGTCGCGAGGGCGCTCAGCACCTCGTCTCGCGACACCCGTGCGCCTGCCTTGACGTGCATCACCGCGAGGAGCGACGCGTTCGCCATCGGTTCGTCGACCCACGGATCCTCGAGCAACACGTTGAGGTGGACGTCGAGCAAGCGAGCCGTGTTGTCGGCGCGCTCCACATAGCGACCGATCCAAAACAGTGACTCCGCGATCCGGCTCAGCACGGTGACTCCTGGATTTGCGGCTCCTGTGTGTGTGACTGCTGTTGTTGCTGCTGCATTTGCTGCTGCCCGTGAATGTAGTCGTCCGGGTGAGCCGACTGCGGAACGGGCGACGCTCCTCCAAACTCGACACGGGACTCAGGAGTCGCCACCGGGCCTCGATGGCGCACACCGCCGAGGACCCACGTGTCTTTCGAGCCGCCACCCTGAGATGAATTCACGATGAGTTGACCGCGTTGGAGCGCGACGCGCGTCAGCCCACCAGGCAAGACCCAGACGTCGTCACCATCATTTACGGCGAAGGGCCTGAGGTCGACGTGCCGCGGCTCGAGTCCCTCGGATGTGAGCGTCGGGACGGTAGAAAGCTGGACGACCGGCTGGGCGATCCAACCCCGCGGGTCGGCAAGGATGTTCCTGCGAGCGGCCTCGAGTTCGCTCTTCGTTGCGGCGGGGCCGATGAGCACGCCCTTGCCTCCCGCCCCGTCGACGGGCTTCACCACGAGCTCGGCGAGGCGGTCCATCACCTCGGCGAGCGCCGCGGGCTCCTCGAGCCTCCACGTGTCGACATTGGGAAGGATCGGCTCCTCGCCCAAGTAGTACGTGGTGAGGGCGGGCATGTACGTATAGATGAGCTTGTCGTCGGCGACGCCGTTGCCCACCGCGTTGCAGATGGTGACGTTGCCCAAGCGAGCCGCGTGAACGATTCCTGGCGCGCCGAGCGCGGAATCGGGCCGGAAGACGACCGGGTCGAGGTATTCGTCGTCGACGCGCCTGTAGACGACGTCGACGCGCCTCCTGCCCGCGGTGGTGCGCATATACACGCGCCCGCCGTGCGTCTCGAGGTCGCGACCCTCCACAAGCTCGACTCCCATCGTCCTGGCGAGCAACGAGTGCTCGTAGTACGCGGAGTTGAACACGCCTGGTGAGAGCACCACGATCGTCGGGTCCTCGACGCCTTCAGGGGCCGCCTTGGTGAGCGCGGCGCGCAAGCGGTGGCTGTATTCGAGCACGGGCCGCACTCCCATGGCTCCGAACAGGTCGGGAAACATTTGGCTCATCGCGCGTCGGTTCGACAGAACGTAACTCACGCCGGAAGGCACGCGGACGTTGTCCTCAAGTACACGCCAGATGCCGTGCTGATCACGCACGAGGTCGATTCCCGAGACGTGCACGCGGACACCGTTTGCCGGTTCGATCCCCGAGACGACCCGGTGGAAGTACTGCGAGGTGGTGATCAGCCTGCGCGGAATGACCCCATCGGTGACGCACCTTTGCGAGCCGTAGACGTCGGCAAGAAAGGCCTCAAGGGTACGCACCCGCTGGGCGACTCCCGGCGAGATGATTTCCCACTCGTCGGCGCCAACAACCCTGGGGACGATGTCGAGCGGGAATGGCCTCTCCTCGCCCGCGTGGTCGAACGTCACGCCTTGAGCAAGATATGTATTCGCGAGCGAATCCGCGCGAGCGTGCAGGTCTTCGCTCGACATCTTGTCGATCTCGGAATAGACCTTGGAGTACGGCTCGCGAACCCCTCCGTCGACATCCATCGCTTCATCCCACGCCGCAGACGGCGCATAGCCCGTCCAGGGAGTCGACGCGTCGATTGCCATGGGGCCAGCGTATCCACACCATGTATCGCGCGCGTTTCCACTGCGTGTGAGAAGAGGGCTGCGCGCGCTTTTCAACTGCGCTCGGGGAGAAGGTGGGGCGGCGCCTTCACGACTCCTAAGAAGGGCCCTCTGGCGCGGGTCCCAGTTGGCCGGCCCCGTCGAGCGCGTCCTGAAGGGGACCAGGCAGGATCCATACCACCGCATCGCGGGGCAGCACTGCGTCGATCGGGCGCGCGCCTGATCTGGTCGCAGGGTCGGAGTTCGCACTTCCCAGGAACATCTCGACGGCCGCCTGGTGCTTAGCAGGATCCATGTACACGTAACGGCGCGGCGCCACCCAGAAAGTGAGCTGATTGCCGTGACCGTATGCGTACGCATAGGTGTAGTCGGCGTACAGGTCGACGCCAGTGTCGATCGGCGCGACGGCGGCGGCCACGGCCGGCTGCGAGCGCTGCGGG
>JAYTGI010000259.1:0-11961 GCA_043733605.1 Demequina sp.
CGCAGTGCGGCCCGAGTATCCGGCTGCACCCCCGCCTGGGTGGGCCTCGGATGCCGACGCGGCGCGCGTGCTTGCGGCACACCGCGAGGCCATCGCGCTCCGCCGCGAGAACCCTTGGCTGACGCGTGCAACCGTCACCGTCGAGCGCCTCGAGAACACCAGACTGACGTACGTGGTGCGCGGAGAGAATGAGGGCGAGGCCCTGCGCGTGGATGCAGACCTCGGCGCCGTGCCTCACGTGACGGTGTCGTCGGTGTCGCTGGCTTCACCTGCGTCGCCAGGGCCACCTGCGTCACCTCACCAGGCCGAGTCACCGGCCTAAGCGGCGACCTACGCCGATTCGCCCGCGGCGGGCATGGCGCGGGAGTAGATCTCTTCGACAACATCGGAAAAGTGGGTGATCACCACGTCGCGGCGAATCTTGAGGGATGCGGTCATCTCCTCGCGGGCCTCAGAGAACCCGCGGGGCAGGATCCGGTACTCCTTGATGGCCTCCGCGCGGGACACGTGCTTATTGGCAGCAGCGATCGCGCGGCCGACGAGCTCGCGCACGCGCTCGTTGGTCGAGGCCTCCTCGACGTCCATCACCGGGAGCTTGTGCGCGGTAAGCCACGCGGCGAGCAACGCCTCGTCGAGCGCCACCAGGGCCGACACGAAGTGTCGCCCCTCGCCCACCACCACGGTGTCCTGGATCGCGGGATGCGACCGCATCGCGTCCTCGAGCACCGCAGGCTGCACGTTCTTGCCCGACGACAGCACCAACAGTTCCTTCTTGCGGCCGACGACGCTGAGCGCGCCGTCGCGAATCTCGCCCAAGTCGCCCGTGGCGAACCATCCGTCGCGCATGACCTCGGCCGTCGCCTCTGGCGCATTCCAGTAGCCCGCAAAGATGTTGATTCCCTTAGCCAGAATCTCGCCGTCGTCAGCCAACGTGAGCTCGCAACCGGCGATGGGCTTGCCCACGGTGCCCATGAGACCGGTCCGGTCGGGGGACCCCGAGTGAGCCGCCGTCGTCTCGGTCAGTCCGTAACCCTGCAGCACCTCGACTCCTAGCCCGCGGAAGAAGTGCCCCACTTCGGGCGTCAGGCGCGCGCCGCCTGAGAGCACGTACGTAAGTTGGCCACCGAGGAGGTGGCGGATCTTGCCAAGGACGAGGCGATCTGCCACGGCAAAGCGGACCTTGAGCGAGGCATCGGCGCCGCCGGTTTCCCTGGACAGCGACATCTCGCGCGCGACCTTGGCCGACCAGCGGAAGAGCGTCTTGCGCACGCCCGACATCGACGTGTCTGCACGGTTGTAAATGGTCTCAAGCACGCGCGGCACCAGCGGCATCCAGGTGGGATGGAAGCTCTTGAGGTCAGCTGCGAGCGTCTTGTGCGTGGGCGAGTAGCCGATCACCGCGCCGGAGCCCAGCGCGATCAGCATCGCGAACCGGGCGAACACATGCGCGAGCGGGAGAAAGAGCAGCACCCTGGTCTCGCCGTGCACAAACCCGCCAAAGTCGGGGTCGAGCTCGACGTTCTTCGAGTGCTCCACGAGGTTGCCGTGCGTGAGCATCGCACCCTTGGGCCTGCCCGTGGTGCCCGACGTGTAGATGATGGTCGCGAGGTCCTTGAGGGTGACGCCCGCGGTGCGCTCGTCGAGCTCGGCATCGGAGATGCCCTGACCCAGGAGCGCGAGCTCGGCCATCGCGTCCCCGTCGAGACCAAACCGCGCGGGAGCGCCTTCGAGAGTCGCGAGGGTCTCGCGCGTCTCGGACTGCTCCGCGGCGACAAGGTGAATCCCTGCGTCGGCGATGATCCACGCGAACTGCGATTCAGATGACGACGGATAGATCGGCACTGTCACTGCCCCCGCGGCGAAGATCGCGAAGTCCATGATTGACCACTCGATGCGGGTCTCGCCCACGATGCCGACGCGGTCGCCTACCTGAACCCCCGAGGCGATGAGCCCCTTGGCGACGGCACGGACGCTCGTGTTGAACTCGATCAAGGTGACCATTGACCACGCGCCGTGCTCATCTTTGACCTCGGCGAAGGCGCGCAGGGGGTCTGCTGCGACCCGCTCGGCCAGCATGGCCGTCACGTGCATCCCGTTGGGGACGACGGCGAGGCCTGGTGACGACAGAACTGTGCAGGTCATAACCAAATCGTAACCTACGGGGCCGTAAGTTACGAGGGTCTTGTGGCCCGCATCACTCGGTACGCTGGCGCGCCGGGGAGCCCCGCAAGGGGCGTCATACGAGCTCGCTGGGGGGAGCGGCGTCAGACGGTCCTCATCCAGCCGTGAGCGTCTTCAACCCGGCCGTACTGAATGCCAGTCAGCCGCTCCCGCAGCGCCATCGTCACTTCTCCCGATTTGCCCGAGCCGACCGCGTAATCGAAGTCAGGAGCGACCAGGCGACCCACCGGGGTGACCACGGCGGCGGTGCCGCAAGCGAAGATCTCGTCCACTTCGCCTGATGACACCATCGCGCGCAACTCCTCGAGCTCGATATCGCGCTCGACCACCTCGTGCCCCGCATCGCGCAACAGTGTGATGACCGAGGCGCGAGTGACGCCCTCGAGGATGGTGCCGGTGAGGCGCGGAGTCAGGACCGAGCCGCCCTTCAGCACCGCAAAGAGGTTCATGCCGCCCAACTCTTCGATGTACTTGTCCTCCTTGGCGTCAAGGAAGAGCACCTGGCCGCAGCCGTTGTCTTGGGCCTGCTGTTGGGGAAGCATCGACGCGGCATAGTTGCCCGCTGTCTTTGCCTGGCCGGTGCCGCCCGCGCCCGCGCGGTGATAACCCTGCGCTACCCAGATCGACACGGGCTGAACGCCGCCCGAGAAATACGCGCCCACTGGCGACGCCATCAGCAAGTACTCGACCGTGTGGGACGGCCGCACGCCAAGGCACGCCTCGGTGCCGATCATCGTGGGGCGCAAGTACAGGCTGCTCTCGGGGGCGCCTGGCACCCACCGCGCGTCGACGCTCAGGAGCGCCGCGATCGACGCGAGAAAGTCCTGCTCGGGGAATTCGGGCAGGGCCAGGCGCCTGGCCGATGCCGCGAGCCTCGCCGCGTTGGCCTCGGGGCGGAACAGGTGCACCGAGCCGTCGGCCCAGCGATACGCCTTGAGGCCCTCGAACACCTGCTGGCCGTAGTGAAGCACCAGCGCGGCTGGATGGAGGACGAGGTTGGAGAACGGCTCGACGCGGTGGTCGCCCCAACCGCCCGCCAGGGTCCACGTGGCCTTCGCGATGTGGTCGGTGAACACGGTGCCGAAGGGTGGCGAGTCCATGAGCCTGGCGCGATCCGCGTCCGATGCGGGGCTGGGATTGCGTGTCACCGCGAAAGACGGCGCCTTCGGAAGGGATCGTGTCATCGGCTTGGCCTCCATTCCGCCACCCTACCTGCGGCTGTGTGGTGTCTCCGGGTTGCGCCTATGTCGCTGCCGCCAGGAGCGCCTTGAGCGTGACGCCCGCGGCGTCACCGATGAGCTTCTTGCCAAGGTCTCCCACAAACCGCAAGCGCCCCTCGCGACCGCGCTCGGCTACGCGCTGGTCAATCACCGCACGGATGCGTTCGCCGTCGCGTCCAAAGGCGTCGTCTAGCGCCGCCATGAACACGTCCGTGGGCACCGTGATGCGTTCGCGGTTGAACGAGCCGTCCGTGAAGACGTCGAGGTCCTTGAGCCTGGCGACGAAAGCGTCGCGCGCGAACGCGTCCTCGACGTTGAGCACCGCGTCCCCCGCCGCATCGATGCTCACCACGCGCACGTGAGCGAGGATCGCTGCGAGGTCTCCCCCACCATCGGCGCGCGCCAGTCGATACGCGTACATGAGCGCCCGCACGCGGGTGGGGGTGATGCCCAGCTTGCGCGCCATGGAGAACTGGGACTCGTCCGCGTCGAGGTACCCCGCGGCGACTAGTCCCGAGAACAGCGCGATATCCAGTTCGCGCTTGGGGACGGTGCCAAAGGGGTCGCCGCCGATGCGTCCCAGCACGGCATTGGCGAACGCCACGCGCTCGGTTTGGGTCAAGGAATCGACATTCATCACGTAGGCATCATGCCCCGGGGGTGTGACGGCCGCAATCCGGACGGCTTCCCCGCCCGAGTTCTTCCGCACGCGAGCGCCACCCTAGGTGAGCGCGCTAACCAGCCAGTCCAGAATCTCGACCCCCGAGCTCATGATCGAGATGTGCCCGTCGCCGGGCCGTTCCCACAACACCGCGCGAGGGATGGCGGCCGCATTCCAGCGGCCGTGCGCCAAGGGCACGATGCGGTCGTCCGTGCCGTGCACACAGAGCGCGCGTGCGGCGATCCCGTCGAGCGGGAAGCCCCAGGGGTGTACAAAGGCCACGTCGTCGGCCGTCATGCCGCCAAGGCCCCGCGCCATGCCGGAGCCAGCGACCGCGTTAAACCACGACCACTCACCCTCAAGTGCCGCACGGTCCGCCGAGGTGAACATCTCCGCGTCGAACTCGGACGCCGCCACCAACGTGTGGAGTGCGGAGGGTCCCTTCATCGCTGCGCGAAGTTCCGAGACGCCGCCTGGGTGCATCCCTGCGAACCAGTCGAGCCCGTTGGCGTCGAATGGCGCGAGGCCGCTGATCGACACCACAGCCCTCACTCGATTTCCCAGGAGCGCCGCGCAGGCGAGCGCGTGTGGCCCTCCGCCCGAGTGCCCCACCACCGCGAAGGTCTCGACGCCCGCGGCGTCGGCCACGCGAGCCGCCAAATCCGCCGCATCGGAAACCCTGCGGCCGTCCACCGCGCTCGAGCCGCCGTAGTCCGGGCGGTCGAAACCGAGCCAGCGGATGCCCCGCTCGGCCGATGCCTCAAGGAGCGGGATGGGCGGCTCTCCCACGTTGGGGGTGCCGTGATGCCACATGACGGTGATCGGGGCGTCGGCGGGGCCTGTGTCGTACCACCTGACGGTGCCGTTGGAGCCTTCGCCATTGGGCACGTCAAGCATGTTGAGGATCATGATTCGACGCTAGCGCGCCTCGAGATCGAACGGGGGCGGCGCGTCAATGTGCGGCCCAACGCGGCGCTCGAGACCGCGCGTCATTGCGGTGCCCAGCAGGGCAAACACTGCAGTGACGATGCCCAGCGCCCGCGCCCCACCGGCGTACGCGGCGACGGCACCCAGTAGTAGTAGGTCGATGCGCAGCAGCAGCGCAAACGGTGGGCGCAACGTGCGCGGGGCCTTTGGCGACAAGAAGGCGCCCCACACCGCGGCGACCACGGCCACAAGCGCCACGGCGAGTGCCACGCTCCACACGCCATCGGCCACAGTCCAGCCCCACCAGGCAAAGCCCGCGAGCATGCCCAACTCCGCCAAGAACACCAAGGTCGCGCCCGTCCATTTCATGGGCACAGCCTGCCACCGTTGCCGGCGGCTCGCTAGATCGGCCCGACTATTCGCCCGCTGGTTCGACGTAAAGACCCGGTGCGGCGTAACGGGGAAGGTGGTCGTGAGGGTCTGCGGCATGGCGCCACGGTAGGTCTCGGGCGTGCGGCGCGGGCGGGATCGACATCCCGGAAATCCGCGACGCCGTGGTGCCAGTGCGACAAACCTGACACCTACCTGGGACGAGGTGTCAGGCGCGGTGTGCGGAGGTGTTCAGAGGGTGACGATTCAGTGGGTGCCGACTCAGTGCGTGACAACCCGCAGGAGCGGCGCGATATCGCGCACGTCGCGCAGCTCACCCGACGCCACGGCCATCGTGAGGTCAAAGAGTTGATCGTTGGTGAGCGTCGTCTCCGTGCCATTGAGGTCGAGGAAGATGAGCGCCAGGAGCGCCGCCAGCCGCTTGTTGCCGTCCATCAGCGCATGATTGAGGCACACCGAGTGCAGCAGGGCTGCGGCCTTAAGCTCTATGCTCTCGTACGCGTCGGCACCCATGAGCGTGTAGTGCGGGCGCGCGAGCGCGGACTGCAACAGGCCCATGTCGCGCACGGGTCCGATCCCCTCGCGTTCGATGATGGTCATCACGACGGCCAACGGCACGCCGCGGGTCTCCCCCGGCATGGCGGGCTAAACCGAGCCGAGGCGGTCGAGCGCGTCGCGGTAGGTCACACTCACGCGCTCGTAGGCGCTCATGGCATCGGCCTCGAGACTCGTCTGGGCGTCGTCGCGCAGGATGGCGCGCACCGCCGCCTCGTGCTTGGAAATGCCTTGCTGGGTGGCGAGGCGTTCGAGGGCTTGCTCGACTTGGGAGGTGGTGCGGAGGGTCATGGCCATGAGACCGATGGTATCACTGTGGTATCGTCCGGGTTAGGACTCGTCGGCGGCCCCAAGCGACCAGGCACACGTCTGTAACAACTCGCCACTCATCTATGGCGGACCACGCGCCATAGGCAGGTCGATCGGAGCCGGTCCAGGCAAATCCGCGAAGCGCCGGCGATAGCAAGGCGGGGTCGGCTCCATGGGTGTCAAGTCGGTGTCGCGGGCACATCGGGAGCTAACTTCCATCTTGGGGCGTTGTCGCACGCAGGTGGTTGAGTAATCGAGTGCCGAGACTCGCCCGCCTCGTGAGTACCCACCTCCCAACTCGACTAAGCTGGCTTGCGTGACAGCGCCTCGCCCCGAATTTACATATGTTGACCTCTTCGCGGGTATTGGCGGCTTCCACGCGACGCTCGACCACGCTGGCGGGCGTTGTGTTTACGTCTCCGAGATCGACCGCGCTGCACTAGCGACGTACAAACTCAATTGGGTGGACGGCCTCCCAGACTCGATGAAGCCCAAGATCAACACCGACATCACGACCGCCACCCCCGACCAAGGGGACGTCGATGTTCCAGTTCACGACGTTCTGGCTGCAGGTTTTCCCTGCCAGCCGTTCTCCAAATCGGGGCAACAGCGCGGCATGGATGAAGCTCGCGGCACCTTGTTCTGGAACATCGCACGCATCCTCCAGGAGCGCCGCCCAGCCGTAGTGATGCTCGAGAATGTGCGGAACATCGCGGGGCCACGGCACCGGCACGAGTGGGACGTCATCATTCGCACACTGCGCGAGATCGGGTACCGAGTCTCGGCGAAGCCGACGATCTTTTCGCCCCACTTCCTGCCCCCGAATCAGGGCGGCACGCCCCAAGTGCGGGACCGCGTCTTCATACTCGGCACCTACATCGGTCCCGAGGCCGTCGGACGCGAACTGTCCGACGGGCTCGAACCTGATCCCGTCGTCCTCCGGGGGCCTGTCGATGGGTGGTCGCCGGCCGCCTGGAACATCACCTGGGCGCTCGACGACGATGCGACCGTTGCCGACCTAGACAACTACCAACTCACCAAATCCGAACGCGAGTGGATCGACACGTGGGACGGCTTTGTGAAGCGCTACCGGGCGAAGCATGGGTCGAGAATTCCCGGCTTCCCACTCTGGGCTGACGACTGGAAGCCCGTCGCTGAACACGAGCTAGACCCCACGTTCGCCGACCTACCCGAGTGGAAGCAGCAGCTGGTCCTCAGCAACGCCGGCTTCTACGAGACTAATCGCGAACTGATCGAGCAGTGGTGGAGGGACTTCCCCAACTTCGCGAACTTCCCTGCGTCGCGGCGGAAACTGGAGTGGCAGGCACAGGACATCCCCACGCTTTGGAACACACTGATGCAGTTCCGCCCTTCAGGAATTCGCGCGAAGGCGCCGACCTATGTGCCCGCGCTTGTCGCCATCACACAAACCTCTATCTACGGGCCGCGAGGTAGGCGACTGACGCCCCATGAAGCGGCACGCCTTCAAGGGCTACCGCGCGCCTTCAAGTTCGGCAATCAACGCCGCGCAGCGTCATACAAGCAAGTGGGCAACGGAGTGGCAGTCGGAGCGGCCTGGCACGTGTTCCGGTCGCACGTCGAGCAGAATCGATCGGACCTACCGGCGCATTTGGTCACGGGAGTACTCGACGCTCCTCTAAAGCCCCCGACGGCGATCCTCAGCGATCAGGCCTGACGGGCCGCTACAGACTGGCCATGTGCAGAACGCGGGCGGTCGCTTCTGGGAGGCCAACGACGGGGTTCGCGTCCCCATTTACCTTCTCTGGAAGCTCCACGTCGAAGGCTACCGAACTCGAAACGACGTGAACAAAGGGCTCCAGCGCCTTCGCGTCAAGTAGCAAGAGGCGTGGATCAGTCGGGTCATAGAGTCGGGCCCACTGGAGCGCGAACCTCCGAGAGAAGGAATCCAATTTGGCATGTCGTGCGTGATCGTAACCCGCCTGAGCGTCGACGCCGTATGCCTTCATCGCCTCAATGAGCGCCTTGCGGGACTCGCCGTCGGGCAGCCGGTCTAGCGCAGACTGCGCGAGGTCGGCGATGGAATAACCAGATTCCCCGCCGTTGGCGAGCCATGTGATTCCGAGGCTCAGCAAGTACAGCGAGTGTTCCGGCTCGCCATCCACAGACTCGCCTAGTTCAAGTTGGTGAACGCCTTGGATGTGATGTCGCGCGGACGTGCGTGTTGTGGTCTTGACCTCGACACCAACCGCGCCGAACTGGAAGTCTCTAGTCGACCGACCCGAGCCCTTCCACGCAGTAATAATGCCCGGCGACGCCGCCGCAGGCACGCTCCAAATCAACGACCGAAGGAAGAGGAGCTCGCCGGCGAATCCGAGGAGCGACGAGTTGCCCATTGATGCACGCCTCATTGCAAGAGCAATGACCGGTTCGGTCTCTTGAAAAGCTGCGTTTCGTTCGGCCTCGAGACCCGCCTCGAGCAACTCGGCGCATACGAATGCCGCGACCTGGTCGTAGTACGGTGCTGAAGGAAACTTGAGGCGATTTGCCGGAACGGTGGCACCGTCGCCAGCCACCCACGCATTGTGCTCGAGTACGTCGCGGACCGCAGGGTGGCGCGCCTCAAGTGCGTCACCGGCGATGAATAATTCCACCGCTCCGTCACGGGTGCGTGCCGCTCCTAGCAAGTGACTCTCGCCGAACCACTTCACCTCGCGCGTGCCGCCCTGCGGCGAGGCAGCAAGCTCACTTACCGACTTGCGAAGCCACTCATATTGAGGGTCAAGGTCAACACCGCCGATCTCACCGATCATGCGCGAACCCTCGCTTCCACAAAGTCCGGGCCGCCAAAGGGGATTCCGTACCCGATGGCCACGGACAACTTCCCTTGTTCGTCCCCAATCAGGTGGAACAACACCAGCCCATTGGAGCCAGGCGCCCGGTGCTCAGGGGCCGCCATGTCCGCGCCGGGAAGGCGAAAGTCGATGAACTGGTCACTTCGTCCAGAGTCACCTGCATTCTGAGAACCCCATGTGCCGTTCAGCACGTGCGGAGGCTCCTGTTTCCGACCGCGGATCATTGGTCTCACCGTGAATCCCAGATTTGCGAGAGGACCGGACTGCAGTGTCGCGCCCCCTCCAAAGCGCACGCCGATCCTGAACGATGGCGCTGCGGCACGCCTGGCTTCGACGTCGATGAGGTCCCATTTCGTCGGCGGGTCATCGTAGGTATAGAGGCCCGGCACATTTCGATTGAGGCAAGCCGACCAGTAGCGGAGGTATGCCGCGATCGAATACGGCGATGCGGAACTTGCAAAGTCATCACTATTTACGAGAGGCCCGCGGTACAGCCACTGGTCATCACCTTCAACCCCGATCGCGCGGGCGAAGGATTGCCATCGTGGCTTGAGGCGCGCCACAACTGTGTCTCCGTGGCGGGGGTACACCAGGGAGTCCAACAACTGAGCGGTCTCCGTGAGTGTCCACGACAGGGGCGAGAATGCCGCCTGGACCGCTCCGCGACTCTCGACCGTCACAGAGTCATTCGAAAGCATGCCCCGGAGAACTTCAAGGTTCTGCTCGTCGGCCCCTGGCTCATTGGTATAAGGAAAGAACGGCTTGTCCCCCGGGTAGGGGCTCGTGGCGTGGAGGTTTGTGAACTTCCCAGTCGCTTTGAAGTCTCTTCCCTGAAGCACGGTCACCGTGGGCGCCCGCCCAGGATTTGCGGTCTCCATCGCCGCAATAACGTCGCGGCGCAACAATTCGTCGTTGTCGTGGTAATGGCTGAAATGATTCATCTGGGCGCCGGACATAAAAACCCTGCAAAGTTCGATGTAGGCGCCTCGGTAGCCAAACCACCGCTGCATTTGCATTTGGGTGTCTGCCAGCGGCGTTGTGCTTGAGCGAGTGAAGACGGTCGTGGTAAGGCCCTCGAGCGTCAGCCCCCGCGACATGACGTTGCCGGACACAAAGATCGTCGACAGGTTCCGTGGCGCACGCCACCGGCCGTCGCCCGTTGGCATCGCCTCAAACTCCGGTCGGTCGTCGGCTGCGGGGTCCGAGTTGATGACGGCAACAAGCGTTGCGGGCACCACTCCACCCAGAATTGTTTGGCGGACCACTTCCCATTCTTGGTCCGTTGGCACCATCGGCAGCTGGATCGCTCCGAGTTTCGCGACCACAGCCTCGGCACCCACTCGGTACTTGGCGAGCCACGCCTTCCATGCGCCAGGGTTGCTGTCCATGTCGTCACGGACCCCGTCGACCCTCAAGTGCCGATCACCAAGCACCGCGAAGTCCACTCCACCGGCATCCTGTCCTGTTGACCACTGCACGATCGCGCCAGCGACGTCAAAATGATCCGCCATTCCCGCTGCCGGGTGTACCAGCATCGACATAGGTTTGGGTAAATGCGTGCGGGCTTCGTCCTTCGAGCCGAACGTGCCCCCCGCCGCCGCCGCGGCTGGGCTCCGTCTTCCGGGCGCCCGCAATACCTTGATCGCGGAAGCGACCAGGTATGCTCTCAGCGCGTCGACGCTAGCCGGTGGAAGCGCAACCGTCGGACCCTCTGAGGCGTCGTCTCCTCCGTAAGATCCCGCGTCGATGCAAAGCGGCACCGTCGCCATCGCGCGATAGAAGATATCGCCGCCGGTGTACATGGCCGACACATCGCCCGCCGTGTACGAAGTGCTCCGAACTTCGACGGAACCCTTGTCACCCGGTGTCCTCAGACTGACCGCGAAGTCGCGCGGTGATAGTGGATTGTTCGGGTCTTGAAGAAAGTTGGCTTGCGGCGTTGCCGTGTACGCCACATAGGTCGCATAGACATGCGGTGAGACAGTCGCACCCTCATGATGGCGGGATTCCCATAGATCGACGATCCTTCGTGGCACCTGCTTCTGCTGACGCTCGAAATCGTCCGCACCGGGCTCGAGCACGGCATCGACAATCGACGAATCGTCGGCCTCGTCATCGATGACAAGCAGATGGCAGAGTTTGCCGAGTTGGGCCGCCACCGGGTAGATCGCCTCGTGGAGCGTCTTCGCCATCTGCTCAATGTGCGCGGGATGCTTCATCACAACGCAGAGCACTGGACGGGACCGTTCGAGAGCTCGCGCGATGAGTTGCTTGGGACGCGAGTAGAGGCCAGCCGGCCCCCCGCCGTCGGCACTGAGTACCTGGCCGCTGGGCACGAGCACGCGCCGCGTCTCAGCACCCCCGTCAAAGTCCAATTGCGCGATGACTCGCTCGAAGGTCTGCAGCCAGAGCGATCGACGAGTGCCCGCAAGAATGATCACGACGTCTACACCTCGATCAAGAGCTTTCGCCGCAACGGCCATCATGGACGCGGTCTTGCCCGACTGAACCGCACCCATCACGACGCCGGAGCGCTCGCGGCTCTCGGGCCACTCGGGTCCCGGCTCGCCACTCCCGAAGACCGCGCGTTCGACTATATACTCCGAGTCCAGATCGATGACGCGGCGGCTAGTTTCGTCGATTCCGGCCGCGGTGATCGCCTGCGCATAGTGCTGCCACCAACTCACCCGTGCGGGCGGGCCATTTGCGGAGCGGTGAAGTACCTGTGTGTCATCCTCAACCACTTTGTGGCCTAAGCGTCTTCCGTAAGCGCGAGCAGCGCACGGAGCCCCGAATGCCCAAACTCAGACCTCAGCGCCTGGTCGGCCACCAGCGCATCGACGTCGAGGATATCGAGGAACTCCTTCACCACGGTTGCCGTGTA